>DATNIV010000085.1:0-5124 GCA_035604255.1 Telmatospirillum sp.
GTGCGATGTCTTGCGATCCGTCGATGCTCCCGTTGTCTGCCACGAGGACCTCGCCTGCGATGCCACTCCGCGCGATGTAGCTCAGCGCCTTCTCAATACAGATGGCAAGAGTCTCAGCTTCATTTAGGCATGGCATAAGTATGGTCAGTTCCATGTATTCACCAGTATTTGATGGTTTGTTTGATGGTGCCTTGATAGGCTGTGCGCGGTTTTGTGACATATTATTGATTAATACTGCGGATGATTTTGTGCCGTGAATTGTGCGACAAGCATGGACGCTGAAGCATTATAGACGAGTCCTCGGTTCCTCTCAAACAAGATGATTCGATCTGGAATAGAACAAGGATAGATAACGCGTCAAAAATTTTCAACGCAGGATTGGTTGACGGAAAGTTTTGAGAATTGATGGCCGGCTGGGGCAAGCCATATGAAAAATTGTTCTGAATAGACCATGTCGAGAAAGATCGGCCATCTCGGCACTAATTCAGCAGCCCGGTTTCCTTATAGAAGCGCAAGGCGCCGGGGTGGAGCGCGCGGGCGATATCGACGAGCGCCATCGAGGGCGTGATGAGGGCGGCTTGCGGCGCCCCGTCCCGCAGCAAAATGGCGGTATGGGGGTGCCACAGAGCCTTGGTGATGCCATAGACCAAATCATTGGAGAGCCCTGCGCTGACCATCAGGTCGACCCCGACTTGCAAGGTGGCGACGTCTGCGGAAACACCCTCATAGACGTCGGCGCCGATGATCGCCGGACGGAGCAGATGATTCGCGTCGCGAAGCTTCTCGGCACCTGGGCCGGCGATCGGCACCAAGGTGATCCGGCGCCTTTTTGCAAGCTCGACAATCGAGGGGACGGGCGCGCCGTCCACCACGAAAAAGGCGTCGAGAGTGTCCGCCACTATGGCGTCGGCGGCGATCGCCGACGGCAGGAATGAGACCTTCACGTCGCTTTCCTTGACGTTCCACGCAGCCAGGATTTGGCGTGCATGGACCAAGGTTCCCGATCCTTTGGCGCCCAGCGAGACTCGTTTGCCCTTGAGATCGCGCGGACTGGTGATTTTTGTCTCGGAGAGAGCCACCAGATGCAGCTGATTGGCATAAAGATTGGCGACCAAACGCAGATTGGTGATCGGCCGGCCTTGAAACGGCGGCGCGCCCTGGTCGGCCCACATGGCGACATCGGCCTGCATGAGGGCGGCATCCATCGAGCCGTCGCCGATGGCTTCCGCGTTGCTGACCGATCCGTTGGTCGCCGAGGCGGCGGCAATGACATTGGGGACGCCGCAGCTTCCCCCCTGATCACAAGGCGGCGAGCCCGGTGGGTTGCTGATGGCGCTGGCGATCAAACCGCCGATCGGAAAATAGCTTTCCCCCGGAGGCCCCGTGCCGATCCGCAGATAGCGAAGGCTTTCGGCTTGGGACGGGGTCGTGGGAGGCAGGCCGGTAAGAAGAAAAAACAACAGAACCGCGCCACCAGCTTTCACGGCGGCGCAGTATTTTTTTCGTTCATGGCCAAACCCAACCATCAGTTGACCCCCACCCGGTGCCTCCAGTAAAAGGCAACCGGCTTGCCAAGGCAATCATTCTCACGCGTGGCGGTGTCGAGCCGCTTGCCGCCGTCCCTGGATTTGGGGTGTGGCCAATCACCTTGCACCCCATCCATAGGGTGGTATGATTGGATGCCTAGCCAATCCTTGCCGCTGGGTGCTCTCAGATGGTGCGAACTAGCAACGGGCGGTAATCGGCCAAGCGTCTTGGTGGCGGCTGGTCGATGCGTTCAGGGGTGTTGATATTGCGTTTTCTGCCGACATTTGTTGAAGCCAACCTGCGGGTCCGGGCATGATCATCGGGACCGCCCTGGCTGGCTTTTTGGTTCTCGGCCTTAGCGCCATTCTCTTTTACCGTTTTTCGCATGTCCATGAACTGATCTATGCCGGATGCTTGTTGGTGACCGCGCTGTTGGTCGGAGACGGTCTTTGGCACATCGTTCAGTCCGGTCAGGAAGAGATTCCGGCTCTTATCCTGCCGTTCGGTTTGCCCTGGCTGCATGCCCATTTCCGGCTCGACAGCCTGTCGGCCTTCTTTTTGGTGGCGATCAATTTTCCGGCGGCTTTGGCCAGCTTGTTCGGCATCGGCTATGGAGGCCATGTCCCGCACAGCTCTCGGGTGACGCCTCTGTTCCCCTTGTTCCTGTTTGGCATGAACGGTGTTTTGATCGCCGACGACGCTTTCGTCTTCCTGGTGTCCTGGGAGTTCATGTCGCTGTCGTCTTGGCTTTTGGTGCTCTCCGATCACACCAATGCGGAAGCGCGCCGCGCCGCCATGGTCTATCTGGTGATGGCGGTGTTTGGCACCTTTTGCCTGCTGCCGGCGTTTGGTCTGCTGGCCGGACCGGAGGGCGCTTATAGTTTCGCCGCCATGCGAACCGCCCATTTGTCGCCTGTGGCTGGCGCGCTGGTGGTGTTGCTGGCGTTGATGGGCGCTGGTTCGAAGGCGGGGTTGGTGCCTTTGCATGTTTGGTTGCCGCTGGCCCATCCGGCCGCGCCTAGCCATGTTTCGGCGCTGATGTCCGGCGTGATGACCAAAGTCGCTATCTATGGATTGATCCGCATTCTCTACGATCTGCGGAGCGACGTCGGTTGGCAATGGGGGTTCGTGCTGATGGTGCTGGGGGCCATTGCCGCGGCGCTGGGCGTGCTCTATGCCCTTATGCAACGCGATTTGAAAACGTTGCTGGCCTATTCGACGGTGGAGAACGTCGGAATCATTTTCATTGCCTTGGGTTTGGCGTTGGCATTCCGCGATCATGGCGAAATCGCGCTGTCGGCCCTCTCCATGGTCGCGGCGCTTTATCATGTGGTCAATCACGCCTTGTTCAAAAGTCTGCTGTTCCTGGGGTCGGGGGCCATTCTTCAGGCGACCGGCGAGCGGAATCTCGACAAACTGGGCGGTTTGCTGAACCGCATGCCGGTGACCGGGTTCACCTTCCTGATTGGGGCCTGCGCGATTTCCGCCTTGCCGCCGTTGAATGGGTTCGTGTCGGAATGGTTGGTGTTCCAGAGTCTCTTCAAAGGACCGACGGTCGCTCATTGGGCCATGCGCTTCGGCGTTCCGGTGGTTGGCGTCGCCATGGCGCTGGCGGCGGCGTTCGCCGCGACCTGTTTCGTTCGCGCCTTCGGCATCGCTTTCCTGGGGCGACCGCGGTCGCCCCAGGCGCAAAATGCGCGGGAAGTGCCGCTCAGCATGCAGATCGCCATGGCCATCCCCGCTTTTCTCTGCCTGTTCCTGGGCGTGTTTCCGGTGATGGTGACCACGGGCATCGCCACGGTGGTCGAACCTTTGGTCCGGGTCAAATTGCCCGCCGCGGTGCTGGGGTGGCCCTGGTTGTCGCCGGTCAGTCTGACGGCGGGATCCTATTCGGCGACGATGGTGCTGTTGACCGGCATCGGTCTGATGATCACCACCTTGCTGGTTGTCCATCATTTCGGCACACGTAAGATCCGTCGCGCGCCGGCGTGGGATTGCGGTCACCGGGAAGACATCGTCAACGCCCAATATTCCGCCGACAGTTTCTCCCAGCCGTTGCGCCGCGTCTTCGGCAGTGTGGTCTTCCGCGCCCGTGAAGAGGTCGAAATGCCACCACCTGGCGCGTTGACTCCGGCCCGGTTCCGCCTTTCGATGATCGATCCGGTGTGGGACGGGCTCTATGTGAACATCGTGCGGGTTGTCGATGCCATCGCCGATCGGGTCAACTTTCTGCAATTTCTCACCGTCCGGCGTTATCTGCTGATGATGTTCCTGACGTTGGTTCTCCTGCTTCTCGTCGTCGCGGTGCGCCAGCAATGATGGCCTTTCTCTTCGGTCTCATCCACACGGGGCTGGTGCTCGCGGCGGCCCCCCTGGTCACCGGCATCGTCCGCTTGACCAAAGCCCGTCTGCAGGGCCGGCGCGGCGCGTCGGTGGTGCAGCCCTACCGCGACCTTTGGCGGCTCCTGCAAAAGGAATCGGTGATCGCCGAGTCGGCCTCCTGGCTTTTCCGTATCGCCCCTTATCTGATCTTCGTTGCCGTCTGGCTGGCGGCAACGATCATGCCGACCTTCACCACCGACATGATCTTGACTCCGGCGGCCGATCTGATCGCTTTGGTGGCGTTGCTGGGGACGGCGCGCTTCTTTACGGCGCTGGCCGGCCTCGATGCCGGAACGGCGTTCGGCGGTTTGGGCTCAAGCCGCGAGATGTTTATCGCTTCGATCGGCGAACCGGCCATGCTGATGGTCATCTTCAGTTTGTCGCTGCTGACCCACACCACGTCGCCAGCCCACATGGTGGCCTATGTGTTGGGCGGGCATATCGGTATCGAAGTGTCGGCCGGTCTGGCCTTGGCCGCCATGGTGATGGTTGCCATCGCCGAGAATGGCCGTATTCCGATCGACAACCCCACGACCCATCTCGAACTGACCATGATCCATGAAGCCATGGTGCTGGAATATTCCGGCCGCCATCTGGCGCTGCTGGAAGCGGCCGGCATGGTCCGCCTGTTGCTGTTCATGTCGATCATCTCTTGTCTGTTTTTCCCCTGGGGAATCGCCGGAGCCGACAGCGGGTTGACGGACGTGGTCGTGGGCCTGTTGGCCTGGGCTGGAAAGGTCGGGTTTATGGCCGTGGTGCTCGGCTATTTTGAGAGCATGTTGGCCAAGATGCGGGTTTTCCTGATCGCCGATTTCTTAGGAGGCGCTCTTTTGTTGGCCTTGCTGGCGACGATCTTCCTCTATGTGTCGGAGGCCGTGTGATTCCCGTTCATCATTTCTCGCTTTTTGAACGCTACGCCTATGATACGGCGCATCTGATCGGGGCCGTCATTTTGATGATGAGCTTCGGTCTTCTCTACCAGCGACGCTTGACGGCGGTGATCCGAACTTATTCCTTGCAGGCGATGGTTCTGGCCCTGGCGGCGGCGTGGCAGGCTTTCGTGCAAGATGCCCCACATCTTTACGCCACAGCCCTGATCGCTCTGCTCTTCAAAGGCATGGCGGTTCCATTCGCGCTCGATTGGCTGGTTCGGCGGCTCGGGATTCACCGCACCGTCGAGACGGCGCTGGGCATCGGTCCGACGATGATCGCCGG
>DATNIV010000086.1:0-5529 GCA_035604255.1 Telmatospirillum sp.
TGACCATAACGGGATCAGAAGCGCCGTGGATGCGGCGCCCAGTCGCTTCTTTTTCAACAGCGGAATCGAGCTGACGCCCGCCATTTGATCCACATCAAAGCGCGTAAGCGAAAAAATTGCGTACATCTAAGTTGACCTCGATGCTTTCGCCGTTACGGATGCCCGACCGCGGAGTTGATCGAACCAAACGATGGCGCAGCGACCTCACCACCGACTGTCCTTGGCGATATCAGGCTCTCCGAATAGGAAAAACCTCGGCCTGTCGCGCGCCCATCACGGAAAAACCGGACTCAAACAACTTCTGACGACGTGGCTGGGTGTCGTCGTTCTTGCCGTCAACCTGTTCGGTTGGACGCTGACCTCCGTCCTCCCGGAGGCATTTGCCCTTTTCCCATCCGACACCGTGCTGGATGCCTTCGACGATGTGCCAATGTGCGAGCATGGTGCCGAGCACCATCGGGGTCATGGCGGCAATCATGGCAAGTGCCCGGCCTGCTTTCCGCTCGGCAATGCCTCCTCCGGCGCGCTCGCCTCCGTTTCTCCGGCCGTTCTTGTTTCGGCCGGGTCACGCATTGTCGAACGGATCCGGCCGGAGGACTGGACCGCCCCGTCATCTTTCCGTCCCCATCGTTACCAGGCCCGCGCTCCGCCGCGATTCGCCTGATTCGCCGTCGGCGGGGTCGATCGACCTCGACGCCACGGCTCAAGTCCCATCATGCACCATACCGTCGACCTGCCGGCATGTCCGGCACGTCACCAGCTTGCCTAAGTTCAGGGGAACTAAAGATGTTGTCCTTTTTCTCCACCCGCCACCGCCGCGCTTTACGCGCGACCAGCGCGCTCGCCTCGGGCGCTCTGGCGGTACTGCTCCTGCCCGCCGCAGCCCTCGCCCAGACGGCCACGCCGCTGGCCCCCATCACCGTCGAAACCTCGACCGACATGACCTGCCCGCTCGACAGCGGCAGCCTCGAAAGACGTCAGATCGGTACCAAAAATATCCTGGGGGCCAGTGACACCGCCGCGCTGTTGAGCGGCGTGCCGGGCGTCGCCCTGGCCAGCGGCGGCGGCATTTCCAGCCTGCCGATCATCCACGGGCTGGCCGACGACCGCGTCAAGACCGTGGTCGACGGCGTCTCCGTCACCTCGGCCTGCCCAAACCATATGAATCCGGCGCTATCCTATATCGCACCGTCCAATGCCGGCCATCTGACGGCCATCGCCGGCATCACCCCGGTCAGCGCCGGCGGCGACAGCATCGGCGGCAGCGTCACCGTCGCCCCCTCGCCGCCGATCTTCGCCACTCCCGGCGAGGGCTACGCCGCCCACGGCTCCGCCACCACCTCTTTCCGCAGCATCAACCGCCAGATCGGCACCAATGGCGAGATAACGGCGGCAACCGAGACTGTCAGCCTCGGCTACAACGGCTCTTGGACGCGGGCCCGTGAATCGCATGATGGCAATGGCAACAGGATCTTGAACAGCCAGTTCGAAACGCAAAGCCACAATGCCACCTTCGCGGCACGGGCTGACGGCCAGGAGCTGACCATCAGGGCCGGTCACCAGATAACCCCCTATGAGGGCTTTCCCAACGCCCGCATGGATCTGACCGGCAACAGCAGCAATTATCTGAACGCCGGATATGGTGGCGACTACGATTGGGGCCGGGTCGACGGCAAGGTCTATTGGCAGAACGCCAAACATGAGATGGACTTTCTGCCGGGTCGCAACACCACCGGTCATATGCCGATGGACACCAACGGCACCGACGCCGGCTACTCCGTCAAGGCGGAGCTCCCCCTGACCAAGGACGACACCGTTCGGATCGGCAATGAGGTTCACAGCTACCGTCTCAGCGACTGGTGGCCGCCGATCAGCAACGTCGCCAACGGCATGATGAGCCCCAACACCTTCATCAATCTCAACGAGGCCAGCCGGACTCAGGTCGGCACGTTCGCCGAATGGGAAAGACGGTGGGATCCGCAGTGGACCTCGCTCTTCGGCGTCCGCAATGATGTCATCATGATGGAGACCGGCAAGGTGGCCGGTTATTCGAACAATATGATGGCGATGTACGGCACCGACGCGTCGGCCTTCAATGCCCAGAACCATCAGAAGATCGACGTCAATGAGGATCTGACGGCAACCACCCGCTTCGAGGCCTCGCCAATCAACACCGAGGAATTCGGCTTCGCCCGCAAGACCCGCTCGCCCAATCTCTATGAACGCTACGCCTGGTCCACCGGGGGCATGGCGGCCAGCATGATCGGCTGGTTCGGCAATGGCACCGAATATGTCGGCAACCTGCACCTGCGGCCGGAGACGGCAAACTCCGTCAGCCTCAGCACTGGCTGGCACGATACCCAGCGCACCGACTGGGAGGTCAAATGGACCCCCTATTACACCTTTGTGCAGGACTACATCGGGGTGAATAAGCTGGCCTCGACATCGACACCGGGCGTCAACCTGTTGCAGTTCGCCAATCACGATTCCCAGCTCTTCGGCTTCGACCTGTCGGGCAGCAAGGCATTGGTGAAGGACGGCACCTATGGCGATCTCGACGTCGCGGCAACCGCCGGCTGGGTGAAGGGCATGCAGATCGACAATGGTCATCGCCTCTATCACATGCAGCCGATCAACGCCCTGATCAGCCTGAACCATCATCTGGGCAACTGGACCAGCACGGCGGACCTCCGGCTGGTCAACGACAAATCGGTAGCCAATCCGCTGCAGAACGAGCAGACCACCCCCGGCTTCGCCATCGTCAATTGGCGGACGTCTTATCGTTTGGAAAACGTCACCCTCGCCGTCGGCATCGATAATCTGTTCAACAAGCAATATTACGATCCGAACGGCGGGGCTTACGTCTCCTACTGGCGAGCGACCAACACCGCCGCCGCCATGGGCGCCTTGCCGGCCTCCGGCCGGTCGTTCAACGCCGGGATGTCCGTGACCTTCTGATGTCCCGGCAACCGGCCTTTCGGTGCGATGACGCCCAAGGAACCGAACGTTTCCTTGGGCCGTCGTCGTTTGCTGATCCTTGTCGTCGCATCAAATTCCTGAGCGTCCTGTTTTCATTCGCCGTTCACGCCGCCGTCCTGGCCGGCAGTCTTCACCCAACGGCCGTTCCACCAAGCCGACCAGCGGAGTCCATCCCTGTGGAGGTTTTCGCGCCCCCTCCCCCCACAGAGTCTCCAGAAGAGACGGCCCACAAAGCCGAACCAGAACCACCAATGCCTGTCGTCACGCCCGTCTCCCGGCCGAAACCAACGGTGACGGGTTTGCAACCGGCGAAGGTCGAACGTCGGCGCACGGCATCACTGCCGGCGAACCCGGTCGTTGCGGCCATCGAACCCGTCGACGGCCCGGCAGTCCCGAGCGGCCCAGCCGAGGCCGCGCCGGAGCAATCGGCGGTCAGCGTGACAGAACTGGCCGAGGTCGGCGATAGTCTGCGCCTTTATGGCGAGGCCATTCGGGCACGGATCCAGGCCCATAAGCCCACGCGCATCCGTTTGCATGGCAGCGTCGGACTGACCTTTTCCATCTCCAACGACGGTCGTCTGCTTGCCGCCGTAGTCTCGATGTCCAGCGGCTCCAGCATCCTTGACCAGGCGGCGCTGACCGCCGTACAGGAGGCCGCTCCCTTTCCACCGCCGCCCGAAACAACCCCGACGCCGCAGTTCTCGATACCGTTTCAATTCCGGTGATTCGATCCGCATGGTAAGGGCTTTCGCCCGCCATCTGACCGATCCGGGATTGGCTGTCGCCACTGGTTTCAAAATGCGCCGTCGTTTGCTTGCGCAACGGCACAAAAGCGGGCATACCGGCCATGCTGACGATTTTCCAAAATGACGCAGGCGATCGCCTGTAGCACCTCTCCGACCTGATCTGGGCCTTCCGGGAAAGACTTGCAAAGGGACGAATGGCGCCCTTCGTGGTAATAGAGCGCGATGACATTCGGTCGGCGCACATTGGTGCGCCAACCGAATGTCTGAATCGCCCTCTAATTTATTGAATAGAGGCGGATTCAGCTATTAGGTCGAAGCGCTCTTGGCGATTCGACCTAAAACCATCCGGCTCTGGCATGGGGATGCGATAATGGCGTTCAAACTGATCGCTTTGGACCTGGATGGGACATTGCTCAATTCCCAACGGACGATCTGGCCGGAGTCCGTTCGGGCGCTCGATCAGGCGCGGCAGAAGGGCATCCAGGTCGTGATCGTGACGGGCCGTCATCACGTCACCACGTACCCCTATCATCACCTATTGGCGTTGGATACGCCGGCAATCTGCTGCAACGGCACCTATGTTTACGACTTCCGGACCAGAAGCGCTCTGGCGACCAATCCGCTCGAAAAAGAACAGGTCTCTGCGATCTTGGCCGTTGCCAGACGGTACGATCTGCAATGCAGCGTCTATGCGGAAAATGCCGTGGCCTTCGAGGTTGAAACCGAGCGTGTTCGGCGACTTCGCGATTGGGCGGAAAGCGTTGCCCTCCCCGTCCGCCCGACCATTCATATGGTCAAGACGTTTGAACACTTCCTCGAGACCGAAACCATCATCTGGAAAATCGAGGTATCCCATGCTGAGCAGCAGGTCTTACGCACTGCGACCGAAGCCTTGAGCGCAACCATGGCTCTGAGTTGCGACTTTTCATGGCATAATATGGTCGACATCGTGCGACTTGGGAACTCCAAGGGAGGCCGCTTGATCGAGTGGGCGCGCAGCCAAGGCTTCGAACCGTCGGAGGTGATCGCCTTCGGGGACAATCACAATGACATCTCCATGCTTGCCCAGGCCGGAATGGGAATCGCCATGGGCAATAGCGACGAAACCGTGAAAGCGGCCGCTGACTGGGTTACCGGAGACCATGACAGCTTTGGCATTGCGCAAGCGCTTGAACGGTTCGTGCTATAAATCCTTTTTCTCCTCTCTCCGTTTCCGCAAAGTGAGTCCTTGTCCCCAAACGGCTCGCCCCTGTGAGCGCGCAGCAATCAAGAGTAAGGCACCACCATGACGCGGACCCTGAAAGTGGGAGTCGTTGGTTACGGCTTCGCGACAAAAACCTTCCATGCCCCGTTGATCCGCAGTGTCGCCGGATTCGAGCTCACCGCCATCTCCAGCAGCAATCCGGCCAAGGTCGCTGCCGATTTTCCGGACGTCGAGACTCTCGCAACACCGCAGGCGTTGTTTGGACGCGCCGATATCGACCTCGTCGTCATACCGACGCCCAACAAAACCCATGCTCCGCTTGCCGCCGAGGCGCTGGCGGCGGGAAAACATGTCGTGGTCGATAAGCCCTTCACGCTCGACGCGGCCGAAGCGCGCGATCTTATCGTCAGAGCCAAACAGGCGGGAACGGTCTTGTCCGTGTTCCACAATCGCCGATGGGACGCCGATTTTTTGACCATCCGAGAGCTCCTCGCTTTGAAGCAACTGGACCGGCTTGTGCATTTCGAGTCTCATTTCGACCGCTATCGACCTGACGTTCCGGATCGTTGGCGCGATTCCGCGGAGCGCGGCGGTGGATTG
>DATNIV010000087.1:0-3354 GCA_035604255.1 Telmatospirillum sp.
AATGGTGTTTCTGTTTCTGGCCGCCGTCGGATTGTACGTGTTGTCGCAGAACGCGGTCATGGGGGGCACCGCGCGCGAGGCCGAGGAAGTCATCCGGCGGATCAGGGCGCGCCTCTTCGAAACTGTGCGCCAAGCCGATTATCTCACCATCGACAGGGTGGGGCGGGCCCTTCTTCACGCGGCGCTGGCCCAAGAAACGCAAGGCCTGTCCCGCACGGTGACCTTACTCGCCATTGCCGCCCAACAGACGGTCACCCTGGTCTTCGTCTCCCTGTTCCTCGCCTGGTTGTCGCTGCCCGCCTTTGCCATCGCCATCGCATTCGGTTCGATCGCGGTGGGCTTTCATGCACGGCGCTCCCATGCGACGAATGAGATCATGGCGCAAGCCGGCACCGACGATCAACGCCTGTTCGAGGGTCTTGAGCATCTCTTGAACGGATTTAAGGAAGTTCGGGTCAATGACCTGTTGGCGCGCGATCTGGTGAGCGCCATCGCGCAATCCTCGGACGAGGCGCGGAAAACCAAAAGTTGCGCCAAGCAACGGTGGGCCGACGATTTCACTCTGATCCAAGTGGTTTTCTACAGCTTGACGGGATTGATGGTTTTCGTGGTTCCTCTCTTCGATACCAGCTTTGCCAAGGTCGCGATCGAAGCGATGACGGTTGCCCTGTTCATGGTCGGACCTATTTCCACGATAGCGCAGGCGATTCCCGCGGTGGGCGAAACCGAAGGAGCGCTGACGCGACTGTCCGCTCTTGAGCGTCGCTTGGAGAGGATGGCGGAGACCCGCGATGCCGAGGACACGCTGCCGCTCGTCGAGCCGATCCGAGAGATTGCCCTGCGCGGCGTCTCTTTCTCCTACCGGGAGACTGACGGATCGATCGGTTTCACCGTTGGTCCTCTCCACGTTTCGTTTCGTACGGGCGAGTGCGTGTTCGTCACCGGCGGAAACGGATCGGGAAAGTCGACTCTGCTCCGCCTTCTCATCGGCCTTCTGTATCCCGACTGTGGCACAGTTGAGGTGAATGGAAAGCCCTTGCAACCGGGGCAACGTCAGGCTTATCGCGACACCATCGCCACGGTGCTCTCCGATTATCACCTGTTTCGCCACCTGTACGGCCTGGGCTCTATCGATTCGGAGCGGGCGGCGGCGCTGTTGCATAAGTTTGAGATCGAGAACAAGGTTTCTTTGCGCGACGGTCGTTTCACAACGGTCGATCTGTCCGGTGGCCAGCGAAAACGCTTGGCTCTCATGGTCGCGGAACTGGAGGACAAGCCGGTGCTGGTCCTTGACGAGTGGGCTGCCGATCAGGATCCCGGTTTTCGGAAAAAGTTCTACGAAGAGATTCTGCCGGGGCTTCGACGACCCGACCGAATCATCATCTGTGTCACCCATGACGAGCGCTATTTCGCCACGGCCGACCGCGTCGTCGATATGGATGAAGGACGCTTCCGCGCCTAGCCCCGGAGGCGAAGGCATCGGATAGACCCCGCTCTTCCGGAAGAATCCATTTGTACGTTGTGACTATTGCTGGTTGACTATGGTGGTCGGCGTTTCTTCCATGGATTTTGGCACGATGGAAGCCCTTGTCGCCTCAAAGAGCACTATCGCGGCTGATCGCAATCGCTTTCTTAAGTTAGCGTTTTGCCGGGCCGATCTGTTGTTCGAATTGGACCGCGCCCGGCAGATCGTTTTCACCGCCGGCGCGACCGGCCAACTCTTCGGCGTCATCGAAGATCGGCTGATCGGCACGCCCTTCGCGGACCTGATCGCGGACGAGGACCGCGATGCGGTCGAAAGGCGGTTGGCCGAGGTCAGCTACGACGGACGCGTCAATGACTCCCCCGTGAGACTCAAGGCGATGAAGGGCCGGCGGATATTGGCCGTGCTCGCCGGCTACCGGACTCGCGAATTCGAAGATCACTATTTTCTGGCCGTGAAGATCGTCCTTGGCGACGAATCAGTCCAACCGACGACGGAAGACGACGACCTTGCCGACGAGCAAGCCTTTGGGCACATCGCGGCGCAGCGCATTCACCAACTCAGCGCCAAGGGCGAGACCGCCAAAGTGTCGTTGATCAAATTGCGGAAGTTCAAGGAACTGGCCGAAACATTGGGCAAGGGTGAGCGGCACAGCCTTTTCACCGCCATTTCTCGGGTTCTACGGCGCTACGCCATTGGCGGTGATACCGCCGGCCAGATCGACAGCGAAAGTTTTGGCTTGGTGCATGGTGCCGGCGTCGATCCCGAGCGGATAACCCGCGAAATCGAGGAAGCCGCTCAATCCGCCCTGCCCCCCGATGTCAGCCTTGAGGCGCGCGCGGTGACATTGGACGCCAGTGGTGCCGGGCTGACCGAGGATCAGATGGCCCGCGCCCTCGTCCATTCCATGCATCAGTTCTGTTCCAGCAATGCCAAATTGACGGTGCGCAGCCTGACCGAAGCCTTGGATGAATTGGCCAACGGTACCGTAGAGACTGTCAAATATTTCCAGGACATCTCGCGGAGCGGCGATTTCGATCTGGTTTTCATGCCCATTTGTGATCTCCGCCTCGGCAAGGTCCACCATTTTGAGGCCTTGTCCCGCTTTCGTGACGACGCGAGAACAAAATCCACCTTTCAAATGATTTCCTTGGCTGAGAACCTGAATCTCATTGCGGGGTTCGATATGGCCGTTGTCAGCAAGGCCATCGATCAGGTCGGCGCCTTCAACGCCAGAAAGCCCTTGCCCTCTGTGGCCGTGAATCTTTCGGCGGTTTCGCTGGCGAGCGACGTCTTCATCCAGAAGCTTCACAAGCTGCTTGACCGTACGCCTGGATTGAACCGGCGAATAATGTTCGAGATGACCGAATCCGCCGAGATTGCCGAACTTCCTCGGATCAACAAGGTCATACAATCCTTGCGCGGCAAAGGATATCGCTTTTCTCTCGACGATTTTGGCGCGGGCTCTGCGAGCTTCGATTATCTGAACGCCTTCGACGTGGACATCGTCAAGTTCGACGGGCCGGTGGTTCGGCGTGCCTGCTCCAGCAAACGCGGACACGATCTGCTCAGTACCATGGCCAGAATGTGCGTGTCGAGCGGGCTGCAGACGGTCGCGGAAATGGTCGAGGACAAGGCAATCGCCAACCAAGTATTTTATTGCGGAATCGATTACGGCCAGGGGTGGTATTTTGGCAAGCCGACGGCAAATCCGTTCGAGTTTGAGGCCAACTTTACCGGTATCGGCTGATCCCGGACGACGTTGTTCGACCTGAGAAGGAGAAACAGCACCAATGTCCAAGGTGGCATTTCAGCGGGCGTTTCAGGAATTGTCCGAGGCGGAGATAGCCGACGTCATGGCTCGGGCGGAG
>DATNIV010000088.1:0-6805 GCA_035604255.1 Telmatospirillum sp.
GCCGGAATCGATTTGGTTTTTGTCGACGGCATCAAGAAAATCGCCGAGGTCGAGGCCGTGGCCAAAGCGGTGAAGGGCCCGAAGGTCGTTTCCATCGTCGATGGTAACGAGACAACGGCGCTGACCGCCACCGACCTTCAAGAGCTCGGTTTTTCCGTCGTTTTCTATGCGGTGACGGCGCTTTTCACGGCGACGCGAGCCGTTGCGGACGCTCTTGGCGAATTGAAGCGGGCGGGCACGCCGGCGAATGTCGGGTTGCAGCACAGCTACGCCGAGTTCAGCGAGATCGTCGAACTGGGCTTTCACAAAGACTTTGATGACCGCTTTGGAGCCTGAGACGCCGATGACCTACAAGATTGTCGTCACTGATTACGAGTTTCCGGACCTCCATCCGGAAGACGTCGTGGTTTCACGCGCCGGGTTCATGCTCACGCCGAAACAATGCCGAAACGAGGAGGAGTTGATCGCCGCATGTCACGATGCGGACGCCATCATCAATCAATATGCGCTGATAACCGCGCGCGTGATCAACTCACTGGAAAAGTGCCAGGTGATTTCTCGCTACGGAATCGGGTTGAACACGATCGATGTCTCGGCGGCAACGGCCCGCGGTATTTGTGTCGGCAACGTACCGGACGGCTCGCTGGAAGAGGTGTCCGATCATGCCATCGCCTTGCTGTTCTCGCTGTCCCGCGGTATTGCGAAATTCAATAGCGCGGTCAAATCCGGCAAGTGGGACTATACGGTCGTCAAACCGCTCTACCGCACCCGCGGACGCACGCTCGGCCTGCTCAGTTTTGGTCAGATTCCGCAGCGCGTGGCGCGCAAAATGGCCTCGTTCGGCGTCAAGATCATCGCTTGCGATCCCTTTGCCAACAAGTCGCGGGCAGACGAACTGGGTGTCGATCTGGTCGATCTGGAGACGCTTTGCCGGCAGTCTGACTATCTTTCCGTGCATGTGCCGCTGACCGACGCGACGCATCATATTCTGGGAGCAGAGCAGTTCGCGCTCATGAAGCCCGGCGCCATTCTGGTCAACACGGCACGCGGGCCGGTCATTGATGAGCAAGCCTTGATCGAAGCCCTCGCATCGGGGCGCATCGCCGGGGCTGGTCTTGATGTTTTCGAAAAAGAGCCGATCGGAGCCGATCATCCGTTCGTGACAATGGACAATGTCGTCCTGTCGTCGCATGCGGCTTGGTATTCCGAGGACTCCGAGGTCGAAATCCGTTCGAAGGCGACGCAAAATGTTGTCGATGTCTTGCAAGGACGGCTCCCCACTTATTTGGCCAACCCTGCCGTGACGACGCTTTTCGAATCAAAGAAACGTCTGGCGGTCAATTAACGCGTGAGTGCCAGAGTCCGCCGTGGCTGTCCGGCACGCCGCTGGACAAATGTGTGAATGCCATAGCCCCCTTGCGGGAGAGGGGCGCGCGTCGGCGCCTTTTGGTCTGGCGGAAAAGACAAATGGACCCACGGGTCGAACCCGTGGGTGGCGATTTTTGCTTGCCTATTCCATTGATTGACCAACCTGCAGCAGACGGCCTCTTGACCGCCGCGCCTTCGACCAAGCAATGATAGTTCCTATATTTCGGTCTTGGCCGCTGCGCTTTCCTCGATGGCCAGCGCATAGGTGGTTTTGGCCCGCATGATATGAGCGGTCAATATGGTCGCGATCTCGCTCTTGTCTCCCATCTCGAAGGCGGTGACGATTGCCTTATGTTCGCCGAAGGACTTGAGCTGTTCGTGGGACCGCGGCAAAGAAAGATGGGTTCTCAATGCCGCGATCCGGCCCGATACGGTCTTGAAGGCATTGATCAGATAGTCGTTGCCGCAATTGATAAAAAAGCTTTCATGGAACGCCGTGTCGCCACGAGCATAGGCATGCGATCCTTTTTCGTCGCGAACGGCCGACATGGCGGCTAGCGCATGATACATGTCGCGCAAGGTGGTCTCGGGAGACGACGCGAGGCTGAGTTCGATCGCATTGATTTCCAGCATGAGCCGAAAACTCGCCAGTTGTTCCACATCCTTCAGCGTCGGCTTGAAAACGAAGGTGCCTTTCTTAGGCACGATGACGACAAGGCCTTGCGATTCCAGCCGTGTCAACGCTTGACGCATGGGGGTGCGGCTGACGCCCAGCGCCAAGCCTGTGCCATCCTCGGGAAGGGCTTGGCCGAACGACAATTCGGCATTGATGATGGCATTGCGCAAGCGCTCTTCGACGATTGCCGGAAGCGACTTCGGATGTTCTATTTCTAACTTAGGCAGCATGACGTGATCTTTTTAAAGCGACTGTAATGCATGTCGTTATCCGGGCGCATCAATGTCCAAATGCAGCATAAGTCTGAGCAAGGGCAGGGCGCCATCCTTTTCGACATCGCCGGCAATCCAAGGGGGGGCGCCGATTCTGGCGCCGAAGTTTGGAAATCCGATCTTTTGACCATATGTATTTTTCCGCTCCAGTCGCTCGTTTATCAGATTGTATACCGTGTACAGAATATAATATATTGCATACTTTATAGGCTCGTGCTAGATGATAGTCAACGACCACCTTCGGATCGCCCCAATAGGACGAGGGGGAAGTCGATGCGCTCATCCGCCAAAATCGCCGCAGAGGTGACCGGAATTGCCGTATTCTGCGTCTTCGTCACTCTCCATCGATCCTTTTCGATCTACCCTTCGCGTCTGGCGGCCACGCGGGCACCAAGCGTGACGGTGCCGTCGACGTTTCGCTGCCGCGCGATATCGGCATCCCAGGCGAGGGGTGGCTGTATGGCCTGAAGAAACGCATCACCAAGACAATCAAGAGTGTGGACGCCAATCACCAACAATCAAATGGAGGAATCGGTCCATGAACGGAACTCTCAGTCGTCGGAATCTGATCGTCGGCTCGGCTGCCGCCGCCACCCTTGTCTGCTCACCGCATATTGTCCGCGCCGCCGGTCCGATCAGGTTGCGAGTTTCCTCGTCGGCGCCTCCCGATCGATTCGGGGCGCATTACCTTTGGTACAAACCGTTCGAGGAGGAATTGACCAAACTCGCCGGGGACCGGATCAAGCTTGAGTATTTCCCAAATGGACAACTCGGCAAGGAGGCTGATGTCGTCAATCAGGTAAAAGTCGGGGCGGTCGATATGATGCTCACCGGCTCTTCGATTTGGGCGACGGTGGTGCCGGAGTTCGGCATGCTCGACCTCGGATTCCTGTTCAACAGTTACGATCACTGCGCCAAGGCGCTGGATACCGGTGTCGGTGACGCCTACAACAAGCTGTTGCTGGAGCGCTCCGGTGTGACGATCCTCGGCTGGACCTTTCAGGTCGGCGCACGCAGCATCTATACCAAGACCCCCGTCGCCTCGGTTTCCGCTCTCAAGGGCGTCAAACTTCGCGTTCTCCCAAACAAATCCTTTATCGACACCTTTAACGTCATCGGTGCGACGCCGACTCCGATTCCGATGAATGAAGTTTATATGGCTGTTCAAACCGGCGTGGTCGATGGATTCGAACATGATCCTGGCACCGTTCTCGCCTATAAATTATTCGAGGTGACGAAATACTGCTTCCTGACGCGGCATATCTACACGCCATTGCTGGCTTATATCGGTCGGAGTGGCCTGGCTAAGATTCCGTCCGACCTTCGGCCCCTCCTGATGCAAGCCGCCGCCCACGCCACCTCGGTATCGCGCAACGAGGTGAAAGATGTCGAAGCGGAAGCCCTCGCCGACCTCAAGGCCAAGGACATCGTCTTCACCGAAGCTCCGCCAGCGGACATCGAAGACCTGAAACGAAAGATGGCGGACACTCTTTATACGGCTTACCTGAAGCAATATCCGGCGACCGAACCGCTTTTTGCCCAAATCAAAGCCGCGGCGAGCTGACGCGACGGAAGACTGTGGTTAGGCGGCCGCCGTCATGGCGGTCGCCTTGCCCAATCTTGAACATTGGTTCGATCGGAAGCGTCCTTCGAGGAGCGATTATGGAGACCGTGGAATTGTCTGTTTCGAGCGATGGCGTCGCGACGCCGCTGGTCTATGACGGAAGTCGTTTGGTATCCGGAATTCTGAACACCATCGAACATATCAGCGGATTGCTCTTGGGGGTCGATGTCATTGTTGTCTTTTTGTCGGTCATCTTTCGTTATTTTCTGCACATGCCGTTCGATTGGGCCGAAGAAATCGCCGCTGGTTTGATGACGGCGATGGTCTTCCTTGGCGCGGCCACCGTGGTTGGCCGGTCGGGGCATGTCGGCATCGACCTGTTCGTCGTCCTTCTGCCGAAGCGTGCCCGGTCCTTCGTCGGAGCCATCGCCGCCTGGATTACCACGATTGTCGCCGTCGTTCTGGTCTATGCGATTTCCGATCTTCTTCTTGAAACGGTCGGCGAAACGACCCCAACCGGCTTGCCGCAGTGGGCCTTTCTTATGCCTGTGCTCGTTGGAGGGGTGGCCATCGTGGGCTTCGCGCTTCTGAACGTGTGGAAATCGGATCCCGTTGATCGGTGGAGCGGACTGTTGGTTTGCCTGGTCCTGACAATCGCCATTTTTGCTTGGAACGAGGTGCTTCCGGACTCCTGTCCGTCGCCACTTTTCCTGCTCGTTGGCGGCGCGGTGATCAGTTTGATGCTCGGTGTGCCGATTGCCTTCGCCTTGGCTTTCGGCGCCATGCTTTATTTTTTGATCGATCCCTCTCTCGGGATGCAGATTTGGGCGCAACAACTGGCATCGGGCGCCAATCACTTCGTGCTGCTTTCGATTCCCTTCTTCGTGCTGGCCGGCCTCACCATGGAGGCCAACGGCATGTCATCGCGGCTGATCGAATTGCTCCTACGGATGATCGGTCCGCTGAGAGGCGGGCTGAATTTGATCGTCATTCTGGCGACGGTGTTTTTTTCAGGGGTCTCCGGCTCCAAGCTTGCCGATATCGCGGCGGTTGGCGGCGTGATCATGCCGGCGGTGCGCCGAACCGGTCAGGATGAAAACGAGACGGCGGGATTGCTCGCCTGTACCGCCGTCATGGCCGAAACAATTCCGCCTTGCGTCAATCTGATCATCTTCGCCTTTGTCTCGAACATCTCCATCGGCGGCCTTTTCGTGGCCGGTCTGGTTCCCGCCGGACTCATGGCGCTCGCGTTGATCGTCGTGGCGGTCTATGCCGGTTCGCGCATCGATATCGAGAAGGTCTTCGTCGAACAAAAAAGGCGGCCGTTGCTGCCGCTGATCGGCGGAGCCGGCCTGACCTTGGCGATGATTCTGATGATCGGACGCGGCGTGACCACCGGGATCGCGACCTCGACCGAAATATCGGCCTTCGCCGTGGTTTACGCTTTTCTCGTCGGCGGGCTCGTTTTCCGTGAGTTGAGCTGGCGGGCGATGGTCGAGCTGTTTGTTCGTTCCGCTTCGATGACCGGAGCCATCCTGTTCATCATCGCGACGGCATCGAGCCTTTCGTTCGCGGTGACGGTGGAACGCATTCCAGACCAGCTTTCGGCGGTGTTGGTTGGCGCGGGGCACAGCTACGGGGCTGTCAGTTTTGTTCTGATCAGCGTGGGGATCATGTTCTTTTTTGGCATGATACTCGAAGGCGCGCCGTCGATGATTCTGTTCGGCCCCTTGCTGACGCCCATCGCGGTGAAATTGGGCGTCAATCCGCTGCAATTCGGCACCGTTGCCGTGATCGCCATGGGAATGGGATTCTTTTCACCCCCCATGGGCGTCGGAATCTTCGCAACGTCCGTGATGACCGGAACCCAGGTTAAGAAGATCGTCCGGCCGATGATGAAATATCTGGCCGTCCTGGTCATCGCTCTGCTGGCGCTCGTCCTCGTTCCGGAGTTTTCGCTTTGGCTGCCGCGTCATTTCGGCATGTCCAATTGAGGAGAGCAAAGCATGATCATTCGTTGCGCCTTCTTTCGTGGCCGTATCAAACCGGGGCGCGAAGCCGCCTTTAACGCGTTGCTGGAGACAAGCCTCGTGCCGCTTTGGCGGCTATTTCCCGGAGCGTTGGAAGTTCGCGTCCTGCGCCCCGTCATCTCGGATGACGGGGCGCCCAGCTTTCCGATGGTTCTGGCGATCCGCTATCCTGATTTGGCGACCATGGAAGCCGCGCTCGCGTCGGCGCCGAGAGAGGCAACGCGAGGACCCACGCGGGCGTTGCTCGACCTCTTTGACGGCGATGTTTTTCACATGACCTTCAATGCGACCGAGTTCGATCCGTGTTCCATCGGCGAATAGATATCCAGCCCACTCTCTTCCGGCCGTAACTTGATTGGAGAGGATCGATCACCGATCATCTGGCCGTGGTGTGACAGGAGGAAAAGAAGTGTTTCGGACAAATGGAATAAAATCCCGGCTGGCGGCTGGCGACAGTGTATTTGGTTGCTGGATTGGCAGCGGCTCTCCGGTTAACGCCGAGATCCTTGGGCATGTTGGATTCGACTTTTTGCTCGTCGACCAAGAGCATGGTGAGGGCGAACTGTCCTATGCCGTCTCCGTCTTGCGGGCGGCCGACTCGAGCGGCACGCCTTGCCTGGTCCGGGTGCCGTCGAACGATCCCGTCTGGTTCAAACGCATTCTCGATGCCGGTGCCGATTCGCTCATGGTGCCGTCCGTCGGCACCGCCGAGGAAGCTGAGGCGGTGGTCCGGGCCTGTCGCTATCCGCCCGAAGGCATCCGCGGTTATGCCGCTCCCATTGTCCGTGCCTCCAACTATGGCATGGTCAAGGACTACATCAGGAGGGCGAACGACAATCTGCTTATCGTCGTTCAGATCGAATCTGCCGATGCCGTCGCGCATGCGGCGGAGATT
>DATNIV010000089.1:0-5205 GCA_035604255.1 Telmatospirillum sp.
CGTCGTCGTGCGGCACGCCCTGGCCCATCGAGTAAAGCACGCCCAGCGTTCCCTGCGCGCTCGCGTCTCCCTGCTCGGCGGCTTTGCGATACCAGCGGATCGCCTCGGCCGGATCGCGTCCGACACCGGCACCTTCTCCATAGGCTTCGCCAAGCCGTGTCTGCGCCACGGCCAAACCTTGCTCGGCAGCCTTTCTGTACCACCGCACGGCCTCGGCATCGTCATGTCCGACGCCATGTCCGCTGGCATAGAGCGCCCCCAAGGCCGCTTGCGCCGGCGCATGCCCCTGATCGGCGGCCTTTTTGTACCAGCGCCCGGCTTCGGCTTCGTCCTTGCCCACACCACGCCCCGTCTCATAGTGCGCGCCGAGCGCCGCCTGCGCCGCAGCGCTCCCTTGCGCGGCCGCTTTGCGATACCAGCGGATGGCCTCGGCCGGATCGGCGGCGACGCCTCGGCCGGCATCGAATAGGACACCCAACGCCGTCTGCGCCGCGCCATAGTTTTGATCGGCGGCACGCCGATAAGCCGCGACAGCCGCATCCATCTGCCCCGCCACCTCAAAGGCGCCGCCCAACAAATAGTCGGACCTGGGGTCACCGCTCACCGCCCGACAAGCCGCGATCGCCCGGCGGGTATCCATCGCGGCCGGCGCCACGCCCGCCCCGATCCGCTCCGGATCATTGGGAGCCGCTGCCAGAGAATCGCATTCCGTCAGCAACTTACGCTTCGCCAAGCCGGAAAACTGCCCATTGGGAAACCGCGTCAGATAGTCTTGGAAATCGGCGGCATTTGCGCTGCCTTTGATCGAATCCCAATAGACCGCATCGGGATCGGGCGCCGGCTGCGCCGCGAGAGCCTCGGGCGGACCGGAAAAATAGAACTGCCCTTCCACGGGCGAGGCCGCCAACCAGGGCTGCTGCTGACCACCGGTCGCCTGCTTCACCTGCAAACCGACCTCATTGAACATACCGAACAGATCGAGCCCGGGTTTGCGTAACGCCGCGGCCAAAGCCGAGGTGTAGGGGCTGTTGCTGCCCGCGCCGTCGGCGGCGACATTGTCCGGTTGGGTGGCATAACCGATGACCGTACCCGCCGGAGCCACCACCTGCCCCAAGCCTGACGACATCGAGCGCATGCCCCGCTTGCCGAACGGATTGTTCCGGCAGGCATCGAGAATAACGATATTGAGCCGATTGCCGGCGTGAGACATTTCGTCGAGGACAAAACCGACATCGAGCAACTCATATTTGACGTCGGCATCGCGCGCGATGTCCGCGGTAATCGGGATCAGATAGTTGGAGCCGTTCACCTGAATCCCATGGCCGGAATAATAGAACAACCCGATTGCGCCGCCTTGCAATTGGCGCCCGAATTCGCGGATGGCGGACTCCATGGCCGGCCGGTCGGCGTCGAGCAACGGGCCGCCGCCCACCAGAGAGAAACCCAGCTTGGACAAGGTATCTCCGATGAGGGCGGCATCATGCGCCGGATTGGTCAAGGGCGTGGTGTTGCGATAGGCGCCATTGCCGATGATCAATGCCACCCGATGCTCCCCCGGTTCGTCGGCCATGGACAGGGAAGACGAAAAAATCACCGTCGAACACACCAAAAACAACCCGAGCAGGAGTCCTGCGACGCGGAAAAGCCGTTCCATTCTCTTAAGATCCCATGGCCATTTAACCCCTATTTCCCACACTCATGCCGCTGGAATGGGTATGGGAAATAGGGGTTGAGGCTCTCTATGTATCATGTCCGCAATATTTTCGTACCAGTGCGACAGGGCAACCGAGGTGGACATCGAACGGAAGTTCGATTATGGCATGGCAGACATGCCGTCTTGCCTTTGGTGCCTCTGCCCCCCTTATCGGCATGAATGCCACCTTGCCCTGTTTTGTAAAGACCAAAGACACTGGCGGCAACGCTACGGGAGACCTCGTTGAACTGCCCATTCTGTGACGAAGACATCAAAGACCGCGCTCTCGTCTGCAAACACTGCGGGCGCGACCTATCGATCTTAAAGCCGGTTCTCGATCGCTTCGAAAGCCTGGAGACTCGCCTTGTCGCCGTCGAGACCGCCCTGCACACGCTTTCCGGCCATGTCGACACGGTCCGCTCGAAAGATCCATCGGCGGACGCGTCGTCCATCGACATGGCAAGCCTTGGAAAAGCATTGTCGCGTCTGTGCGTCTTGATCGCTTTGTTGCTGATCGCCCACTGGGCGATCATCGGCGTCCTTGACCTCAACACCTGGGTGCTTCGCCTCGTCTCGATCCTCATTCCCCTGCCCTTCGGCCTGACCGGCCCGCGGTCGCTTCGCGCGAGCCTGTGGATCGCATTGACGGCCGGCGTCGCGTCCGTCTGGGGCATGCTGGCGATCACCGGCGCCATCGACCATGTTTCGATCCTGCCGCAGGGAAGCCGCGACTGGATCGAAACATTGGAATATGTCGCCTCCATCGCGCTCGCCTATGGAACCGGACGCCTGATCGGCGAATGGAGAACCTCTCGCCAGGCCGCCGCCAAGTCGGAGAGATCGTTGGTCTACGAGATCGCGACCCTGTTGGTTCGCAGTTCGGCTCCCCGCAACGAAACCCGCGTGCATGCCAAACAACGCGTCGAAAGCCTGGCCAATTGGCTGAATATCCTGGCTTTGATGATCACCGCGGCCTGCTCGATCGCCACCGGTGTCGGCCGTTTCTTTCACTGAAACTCTATTTCGCGACTTTCACCGTGAAGGTCGCCTCACCGCTACGACCGTCGGTGTCCTCGACTTCGATATGCAACGAATGATCGCCCAACGGCAGTTGCGCGGCCGGCATATCGATGCCTTCCGGCGTGATATAGGGACGCAGGCGCTCCGTCAGATCGACATTCGGCGACTTCAAATAGGTGATGCGAATATGGTCCGGATCGACTTTGGCACCGCCATGCGCTTCAAAATTGACGTGAAAATCGAACGGCGCATGGGGCGCCGGCACGGTCGCCGGCGGTTCGAAATGAATGGCGGGCCCCCGCGTGATGCCACGGGTGGCTCCGAGTTGCGGATCATTCGGACGTTTGGCTTCGTCGTCCGTGATCAATGTGACGGCATAGGCTGAAGCCGACCAGAAAACGAGGCCGGCCATCAACGCCACGCCGGCACGGCGATAGGAAAATATTGTCACGCGACCCTCGATCGGATACTTGCTGCGATAGGCCCCTAAGATTCCTGGCTACCGGGGCAACGTCAACCGACGTTTGCATCTCCAGCATCCGCCACGCACAGCCCGGCTGCGCACAATCGACATGGCTAACCGATTTCGATGCCCCCTGGCGAACATTTCTCAGGATGCTATAGTTATTCAAGCTGCTCCGAGGGGGATGGAGCAACAAGACGACGGTTTGGGGACAATGATTTCACGACGTGGGGTATTAGCCGGTTTTGCTGGTTTGGGGGCGCTGTCGCTGTCCGCTTGCGCCAACCGACCGTCAACAATGACCGCCGACGGGTCGGGTGGCAATATCGCGCCTTCGCTTCCGGCTGCGCCGGCCATCGATCCTCATGCCCACCTTGACGCGGTCATCGATGTTTCCCACTCGACGACAGTCTATGACTTCTCGCACGTTCGCAATCACAGCAATATCCTCGCGGTTCTGCACAAGGCGAGCGAAGGCGGCGATTGGCGCGATCCGCTATACGCCGAACGCCGCGACAAAGCTCTTGCGGCCGGTTTGCTTTGGGGCGCCTATCACTTTGGCACGCACCAATATTCCGGCGCCGACCAAGCCCAAGCCTTCCTCGCCATGGCTCAGCCTGCCCCAGACACGTTGATGGCGTTGGATCTCGAACTCAACGAACGCATCCCCGCCAATACCATGACGATCGATCAAGCCGAAGCCTTCGTCACGGTGATCAAAGCCTCGACGGGACGCCTGCCGTTGCTCTACACCCACGCCATCTGGGCTGAAGGCAAACCCGTCGGAAGACAAGGCCGTAGTTTGGGAGGCGCCATCAGTTCCCGATCCATCCTCGCCGAATGCGATCTCTGGCTGGCCGACTACCGCAGCCAGCCTCAGCTTCCCAGCGCCTGGTCGGGAAAGGGGTGGCGATTGTGGCAATATGCCGGCGAAGGCGCAAAGGCGATCAGCCCCCCGGGCTCCCCGGGGCGAAGTGTGGCAGGGGTGGATCGTTGCGACCGTAATGTGTTTTTGGGCGATGCCACGGCTCTTGTTCGCTACTGGTGCCACGACGGCGGGCGCCGCACCATCAGCTAAAAAAATAACGCCGGCAGACTGAACTGCCGGCGTTACCTCGATTTCCGCAAAAATCGAAAAAGCCGAATGACGCCTTAGTTGACGGCGTCCTTCAGACCCTTACCAGCCTTGAACTTCGGCTGCTTGGATGCGGGAATCTCAATCTTTGCGCCGGTCCGGGGATTACGCCCCTCCGACTTCGCGCGCTCGGACACGGCAAACGTGCCGAAACCGACCAAGCGAACCTCATCCCCCTTCTTCAAGGCGTCCGTGATGGCCGCGAAAACGCCGTCCACGGCCTTTGCGGCATCCGCCTTAGAGAGACCGGCAGCACCCGCCACAACAGCCACGAGATCGTTCTTATTCACCTTGGGGCCCCCTTCCGTTAAAACCGCAAGTTATCATCAATGCAAAGACAACTACCATAAAGGATGAGCGCAGTCTAAAACGGCTGTTGGATACTAGTCAATCGAAGAAGCACTCCTATCCCCTGCTTTTCTGCCGAATCTTCTGCATTTGGCGAACAGGAGGGGGTTTCCCCAACCAAAAGGAAAGGCCGCCTCGTCACCGAAGCGGCCCGACCCGAAAACCCAAGCCCTCTCCAGCCTTCAGTGGGTGACCACACCCAAATCCTCTTCCGTCGATTCGGGCTTGCCCATGGAAACCGGCTGCTGCTCCGCCTCCCACTCAATGGGAGTCAAAGGAGCAGTCAAAGCATTGCGCAATACTTCATCTACTGTTGCGACCGGCAAAATCGTCAGTCCACGTTTTACATTATCAGGAATCTCGGCCAGATCTTTTTCATTATCCTTCGGGATCAGCACGGTCTTGAGGCCGCCCCGCAGGGCTGCCAACAGCTTCTCCTTAAGACCGCCGATCGGCAAAACGCGACCACGCAAGGTGATCTCGCCGGTCATCGCCACATCCTTACGCACCGGAATGCCGGTCAACACCGAGACGATCGCCGTGCAC
>DATNIV010000090.1:0-7840 GCA_035604255.1 Telmatospirillum sp.
GGAGCCGCGTTGGGCGTCGAGCTCAACCATGGTCCAGGCGCTACGATCGGCGAAAAGCGCGCGCAGCAATCGGTTGTTCATGCCATGACCGCACCGAATACCGTGGAAGTGACCAAGGATGGGGGCGCCGGCCAGCGACAAGTCGCCAACCGCATCGAGAGTCTTATGGCGCACGAATTCGTCTTCGTAACGCAAGCCTTCCTCATTCAAGATTTTTTCGCCGCCGCAGGCGATCACCACCGCGTTGTCGAGAGAACCGCCCTTGCCAAGGCCCGCCGTCCGCATGGCCGCCAGATCCTGTTCAAATCCGAATGTCCTGGCACGGCTGACTTCAGTCTTGAAAGCGCCGTCATTCATCGGCAGGAAACATTCCTGACGGCGGATCGCCGCACTTGAAAAGTCGATTTCAACGCGCAAGGAAAAGTCATGCGCAGGAGTCAAGGTGGAGATCTTGTCGCCGTCTTGAACCGTGATGCGCTTTAAGATCTTAAGAGCTTGCCTGGAGGCATCTTGTTCGATGACTCCGGCGCATTCGATCAGGAACAAGAAGGGCGCGGCGCTGCCATCCATCACGGGCACTTCCGCGCCATTGATGTCGATCAGCGCGTTGTCGACGCCCATGCCGGACAAGGCCGCCATCAGATGTTCAATGGTTGAGACCGTCGCCCCCTCGGCATCGGAGACGCAGGTGTTGAGGCGGGTGTCGGAAACGTTGGACCACAAAGCCGGGATCAAGGCGCCACCACCGGCGATATCGATCCGACGGAAAACGATGCCGGTGTTCGCAGGGGCGGGATGCAGAGTCATCGTGATTTTTGAGCCCGAATGCAGTCCGATGCCCGTACAATTGATGGAGGTCTTCAGCGTCCGCTGCCGGACAACCCCGGAGGGAACGATCGAAGGGTCGTTGGTCGCTTCGGATCCGTTCGCCGGAAAGCTGTCAAAAGACACGCCACTATCAAACATAAAATCACGCCTTTGCGGTGTACCCGTTTTTCACGAGCTACATCTAGCAGTGGCCCGTCCAAGGCTCAAATCAATCATTGTTACGAATTATTACGCTTTTGACGTAAAAAATTAGATTGCGGAATCAATTGGTTATAGCTCTCGCTGGGTGAAACGTCGCGAAATCAAAAAAGCGGCGGATGGTTTCCCATTCGCCGCTTTTGAATTTTGGTCTGTCACGGTCGCTTCTTGTTCGTCGTCACCCCCGGAGTTAAGCCCCTTGGGGGTGACGTCATCGCGCTCTAGTTAGCCTGACGGCGAAGGAAGGCCGGAATTTCCAGCATATCTTCGTCACTGCGTGAACTGGGCAGCCTGTCGGAGGGGCTGATCCGAGTCGGCTGGGCGACCGGTTGCGGGCGTTCGACCGGCTGCTCGTCGCTGTTCGGGCGGTGCGCGGGTTGCGCCGCCGGAGCATGATGGAAGGCGGCCGGCTTGACATGTCCGGCCAGTCGGTTGAGGAATCCGCTGCGCCGATGTTCCTGGGGCGCTTCAGGCTCGGGTTGCGGGCGTTGACCGACCTGAGCGTAGCTGGCGGCCGGAGCGCTGGGGCGAAGATCGGCGCGCGGTTCGATCCGCGGAGCCGGACGATCCATATGTAGGCTGCCCTGTGCCGGTTCACCGCGCGGCGTTGGCTCGTGGCGAACCGAAAGCGTCGGCTCGGTACGAGAATAGGCGGTCGATTCCGTGCGTTGCGCGAAGCTGGGTTCCTGATGCGCGGGCGCCGGTTCACTTCGCGCCGACATGCTCGGTTCGCTTTGGAAATGGGTGGGTTCCTGGACCTTCGTCTCGCGGGAGCGAGCGACGGCCGCGTCCAGTTCCTCTTCCAGGCCCGGTTGCGCGAGCGCCGCCGACCCGTTGAACATCGGGGCGGTGCCGGCCACGCGTTCGGCCAAGGTCATTCCCACTTTGGCGGCGGTCGGAAGGACAGCGGCCGGCGGCCGCTTCTGATCGACAAGCGAAATCAAGGTCGGTCGCGGTTGAGCCTGGGCGGCGGCATCGATTCCGGTGGCGACGACCGAGACCCGCATCTTGCCTTCCAATTTTTCGTCGAACGTCGAGCCGAAAATGATATTGGCGTCGGGATCGACTTCGTCGCGGATGCGGTTTGCCGCTTCGTCCACTTCGAACAGAGTCATGTCGAGGCCGCCGGTGATGTTGATCAGAACGCCCCGGGCGCCTTTCATCGAGATGTCTTCGAGCAGGGGATTGTTGATCGCCGCTTCGGCGGCTTCCAGCGCCCTCTTTTCGCCTTCGGCTTCGCCGGTACCCATCATCGCCTTGCCCATTTCGCTCATCACGGTCCGGATGTCGGCGAAATCGAGATTGATCAGGCCGGGCATGATCATCAGGTCGGTGACGCCCCGCACGCCGGAATAGAGCACGTCGTCGGCCATCTTGAAGGCGTCGGCGAAGGTGGTCCGTTCGGAGGAGATCCGGAACAGGTTCTGATTGGGGATGATGATCAAGGTGTCGACGAACTGCGACAATTCCTCGATGCCCGATTCGGCCAGGCGCATGCGGTGCTGGCCTTCGAAATTGAAGGGCTTGGTCACCACGCCGACGGTCAGGATGCCGTGCTCGCGCGCTGCCCGCGCGATGACCGGAGCGGCCCCGGTGCCCGTCCCGCCGCCCATGCCGGCGGTGATGAACACCATATTGCTGCCCTGCATCTGCGAGATGATCT
Source organism: Telmatospirillum sp. (assembly GCA_035604255.1). Lineage (GTDB taxonomy): Bacteria > Pseudomonadota > Alphaproteobacteria > Rhodospirillales > Magnetospirillaceae > Telmatospirillum. The sequence goes on from DATNIV010000090.1 coordinate 2,690, forward strand.
CGTCTAAGGTTTCTTCAGCGGCCGCCCGGCCGATGTCGGGGCGGGCCCCGGCGCCAAGGCCTTGCGTCACCGTGGTGCCCAATTGGATGCGCCGGTCGGTTCGCGACTGCGCCATCGATTGGGAATCGGTATTGGCGACGATGAATTCGACGCCTTCGAGATGCGACTGGATCATGTTGTTGACGGCGTTGCCACCAGCTCCGCCGACTCCGATCACGGTGATCCGAGGTTTCAGCTCACCAGTGCTGCTAGGATGGAAATTGATCATCGTGTTACCCTCCGCGCTGAATTGGAATAGACCCGTTTGCTTGCTTTGAAACTTTTAGAAATTCTTGCGTAGCCATGAACTCAGGCGCCCGAACCGGCTGCTGCTTGCCGGATCGGCCGCGCGTGGTGTCTTGCCGGATGTTTCTGCCGAAGCGTTGAGCACGGCATAGCGCAGCAATCCCGAACAGGTGGCGAAAGCCGGCCCATTGGTCGCTTCGGGCAGGCCTTGCATACCGACCGGACGGCCGAGACGAACCTGCTTGTCGAGCACCATCGCGGCCAAATCGCGAACACCTTGCATCTGGGCGGCACCACCGGTCAGGACGACCCGCCGGCCGGCCACCTTGTCGAAGCCGCCGGCTTCCAGATGACTGCGGACCAGTTCGAACGTCTCTTCGAGGCGTGGTTGGATGATTTGAACCAGCATGGAACGCGGAACCTGATTGGTGGCCCCGTCCTCGTCTTCCCCGACCAGCGGGACTTTCAGGATTTCGCGGTCGTCCGAGGGCGAGGGCAGGGCGCTGCCGTAGAGCGTCTTCATCCGTTCCGCGTGCATGAGCGGAGTCGAAAGGCCGCGTGCGATGTCGTTGGTGACATGGACGCCTCCGACCGGGATGGTGTCGGTGTGCATCAGATGTCCGCCTTGGAAGACCGCGATGGTGGTCGTCCCCCCACCCATATCGATGCAGGTGACGCCGAGATCTCGCTCATCGTCGACCAGGCAGGCCAGTCCCGACGCATAGGCCGAGGCGACACGCGATTCGATGTCGAGGTGACACCGATGGACGACGGTCGAGAGATTGCGGATCGGTCCCGGATTGGCGCTGACCAAATGGATGGTGACCGCCAGGCGTTCGCCGAACATGCCGCGAGGATCGCGGATCCCGTCATTTCCATCGACGGTGAAGCCGACCGGAATCGAATGGATCAGGTCGCGCTCCGTGCCCTGAGTATGATGGCGGGCATGATCGAGCATGCGGCGGATATCCTGGTCGCCGATTTCATGACCGTTGACGGCAACCTCGACGGTCACATTGTTCGATGTCGGTTGGCCGCCCGACACATTGACCACCACTTCCCGCACGCGATCCTCGGCCATCTGCTCGGCGGCGTCGACGGCGGCTCGGATCGACGTCTCGGCTTCTTCCATGTCGACCACCGCGCCATTGCGCATGCCTCTCGACAGTTGGTGGCCGATCCCCAGGACGCGCAAGCCGCCGTCGTCGGTGGCGCGTGCGATGAAGCAGCACACCTTGGTGGTGCCAACATCGAGGGCGGCGATCAATCCGTGGCGCAATTTTGCTTTTGGCATCGGATCCTCAGGCGTCCTTGCCCGGATGGGCTTTGCGTTTCGTCTGACCGGAAATGGTCGATTCCTCGGCGCCGCCGGTCGAACGCAGCACCAGACGGTCGGGGAGCCGCATGTCGATCAGCATGATCTTGCGTTCGAGCAGGCTCTGATCTCTGTCGAGAGACGCCAATTCATGCCAGGCGGCGACGGGATTTTCTTCGGGTAACCGGACGTCGATGCCGCCGCTGGTGCGGTCAATCGTGATGTTCCAGCGCCGGTCACCAACCCATTGGGCCGCTTTGACACGCTTTTTCAACGCGGGTTCGGCGTCGAGCAGGTCGAGCAGTTCGGCGGCATGATCCGGGGCGCCTTCACCGACCATCAGCGGCAAATCGGCATATTCCTCGATCTCGTCGCCCACCACCTGGCCTTCGCGGTCGACCAGATAATATTTACCCTGATTCTGCCACAGCACGATCGGGTTGCGTTCGATGATCAGCAAGTGAACCTCGCCGGGAAGCCGGCGTTCGATCGTGGCGTTCTTGACCCAGGAAATCTCTTCCAGTCTTTGTCGGGTCGCCGCCAAATCGATGCCGAGGATCGGGTCGCCGCGCTTGACCTGCAACGCTTCGACCAATTGTTCGCGCGGTGTGCGGTTGCGTCCCTCGACCAGAATGTCGTCAACGCGGAAACCGGCTCTGCCCGACAGGGCGATCGCCTGCTGGCGAAGGTCATCGCTCACGCGCTGCGCGATTCCCGACCGGATCATCCACGTCGGGAAAATCACCCCGCCGCCGACGAGGACGAGGGCCAATACGGCGTGACGCGTGCGTTTGCGCAAAAGGGGAAGGAACCAGCGGCGACGAAGCACCTGGCGTCCTCCGCCCGTCCGACCACCTTTGGCCTGCCCCTTGGTCGAACTGGGCGCAGAGTCCTTTGTCCTGGCGGCTGGAGACGCTCCCAGTCGGTCGGAGATCTCGATCGTGATATCGTTCATCCGTCGCATTGCGCGTTCTCCACCATCCATGTCACCAGTTCGGTGAAGCTGATTCCCGCGTGAACAGCCTGTTCGGGAACCAGGGAGGTGCTGGTCATTCCCGGCTGGGTGTTGATTTCCAGCATGTAGAGTTTGCCTGGCAGTCCGGGTTGGGTGTCGTCATAGCGCAGGTCGGCCCTGCTGACGCCCCGGCAACCAAGCGCCTGATGACCGCGAACGGCCAGATCAAGCGCCTGTTGGGTGATCTCAGGCGGAAGCGGCGCCGGAATCAGATGGATCGATCCGCCTGCCGCATATTTGGCCGTATAATCGTAGAAACCGCGTTCCGACGTGATTTCGGTCACCCCGAGGGCCTTGTCGCCCATCACGCCGACGGTGATTTCGCGTCCCGGGATGAAGCGTTCGGCCAGAACGAAGTCGCCGAACGGCCATTCATCGCCATCCAAGGGCGATTGATTGCCCCCTTCGCGCACGATATGCACACCGACCGAGGACCCCTCGTTCAGCGGTTTCAAGACGTAGGGGCGTGGCAGCACGTCGCCGTTCATCACCTCGCTCTTTTTGACGATGCGCCCGTCGGGAACAGGAATTCCCGCCGCGGTCAAGATGCTTTTGGCGGTCGGTTTGTCCATGGCCAGGGCCGACGCCCTGAGGCCCGAATGGGTATAGGGAATCTTCATGATGTCGAGCATCCCCTGGATCGAGCCGTCTTCACCGAAGCGGCCGTGCAGGGCGTTGAAGACAACCCACGGCTTGGCCGCATCCAGTCCGGCCACAAGTGTGCGTAAATCGCGGCGAACGTCGATGGTGGCGACGGCGTACCCGGCCTTTTCCAGGGCGGCCGCCACCGCGGCGCCGCTGTTCAGCGACACCTCGCGTTCGACCGAAAATCCTCCCATCAACACAACGACGCGCTTGCTCATGTCTTTCACTTCCTAGTCCGAACGCCGATTCGGCGGATTTCCCACTCGAGCGCGATGCCCGATGTCTCTTGGACCCGGCGACGCACTTCTTCGCCCAGATCCTCGATGTCGGCGGCAGTGGCCGCTCCGGCGTTGATGAGAAAATTGCAATGCTTTTCCGAAACCTGGGCATCGCCTTTGCGCAAGCCCCGGCATCCGGCCTGATCAATCAGTTGCCAGGCTTTGTGGCCCGGCGGATTGGCGAATGTCGAACCGCCCGTCCTTGTCCGCAGCGGCTGGCTGTCCTCGCGTTGGGTTTTGATGTCCGCCATGCGTTGGGCGATGGCGTCCGGTTCATCGATGCGGCCTTGCAAGACGGTGTCGATGAAGATCAGATTTTCGGGCAGAGCGGTATGGCGGTAGGAAAATCCGAAATCGGCATGCGTAAGCTGATGCATCTCGCCATGCCGGTCGAGGCCGCGCGCCGACAAAGCAATGTCGCGCATTTCGCGTCCGTAGGCCCCGGCATTCATCTTCAGCGCGCCACCGATGGTTCCCGGCACGCCCGACAGGAATTCCAAGCCACCGACTCCGGCGTCCCAAGCAGCCACCGATACCGTCAGATCGAGAGCCGCGGCACCGACGGAGAGTCGGCTTCCGTCAAAAACAATGTCGGCAAAGTCACGGCCCAGGCGGATCACCACACCCGGAACGCCGCCATCGCGGACCAAAAGATTGGAGCCGACGCCGATGACGGTGATCGGCACATCGTCCGGCGTCGCGGCCAGGAAGACGGCGAGATCCTCAAGGTCGGCCGGCTTATATAGCACTTCGGCCGGACCACCGACGCGAAACCAAGTGGTCGACGCCAAGCTGGTCCCCGTCGTCAGACGGCCACGGACGATCGGCAAGCGTTCGATCAGTGAGGTGGCCTGCGGCATGGCGCTCATTCTCCCGGCTCCGGCAACGGCTGTCCGGCAGCCACGGCGTCCAATTGAGCGGGAAGGGCGTTGGCCCAGCTGCTGATATTGCCGGCTCCCAGGCACACGACGAAGTCGCCTGCTTTGGCCAGGCTGAACAGCAGCGCCGGCAACTCGGCTGGCGAGGACAGCGCTATCGCTTTCCGATGGCCGCGGGCCAGGAGGCCGTTGACCAGGGCGTCGCGATCGATGCCTTCGATCGGGTGCTCTCCAGCCGCATAGACATCTGCGACGATCACGGTGTCGGCATCGTTGAAGCAGCTGCAGAATTCTTCGAAAAGGCTTTGCAGGCGGGAAAAACGATGCGGTTGCACCACCGCGATCACATTGCCGGTCGATGCGGACCGGGCGGCCCGCAGGACCGCGCTGATCTCCACCGGATGATGGCCGTAATCGTCGATGACGATGACGCCATGACTTTCGCCGGTTTTGGTGAACCGCCGCTTCACCCCGGCGAAGCTTCCCAGTCCCTGGCGGATAATCTCTTCGGAAAAGCCCAGTTCGTTGGCGATGACGACTGCAGCCAACGAGTTTTGCACATTATGCTGACCGTACATCGGCAAATGGACTTGCCGGATTGTACGGCTGACGCCGCTGGCGCGATCGGTGATGACAATGTCATAGGTGGCACCCGTCGGGCCGAGGGTCATATTGGTGGCCCGGACGTCGGCTTGCGGATTGAAGCCATAAGTGACGATCTTGCAGTCGGGGACG
>DATNIV010000091.1:0-7196 GCA_035604255.1 Telmatospirillum sp.
CGTCACGGACCAGCGCCGCATAATCCGCCGATGACAAAACCGCCTTTTCACGTCCGCCACTCGGATCGATCACCGAGGCGTCGAAATTGATCGCAAGACGAACCTCCGTCTGCACGAAAGCCGTGTAGCCGCGCCCAACGATGCTTATCAACAAGATCGCCAGGAAGGTCAAAGCGATGATGATCGAGGCAATCCCATAGAAACGAAACCGCTTCTCGACCGCATAGCGCCGTTGCAGTCGGGCGTTCACCTTCTCGGACGTTGCCGAAACCCGCACCTGATCCACCATCTCAGTCATACTTCTCTCGATATTTCCGAACGACATTGAGAGCCACCACATTCAATGCCAGCGTCACCAGGAACAGAACCAACCCGAGAGCGAAAGCCGAAAGGGTTTTGGGACTGTCGAACTCCTGATCACCGACGAGCAGGGTCACGATCTGCACGGTAACCGTGGTAACCGCCTCAAAGGGATTGGCTGTAAGACGCGCTGACAAACCGGCAGCCATCACCACGATCATCGTTTCGCCGATGGCGCGCGATACGGCCAATAAAATGCCGCCGATGATGCCCGGCAGCGCCGCCGGGATGATCACCTGTTTGATCGTCTCGGACCGCGTGGCGCCAAGACCGTAAGCTCCTTGGCGCAAACTGTCGGGAACCGCGGTGATCACATCGTCGGACAGCGACGAGATGAAAGGAATGATCATGATGCCCATGACGACACCGGTGGCCAGAGCGCTTTCCGAAGCGACGGAAAGCCCGATCGCGGCACCGGCATCGCGCAGAAAGGGCGCGACGGTCTGCACCGCGAAAAATCCGTAAACCACCGTTGGAATGCCCGCCAGAATTTCAAGCAACGGCTTCGCCGTCGAGCGAAAATTCGGATGGGCATATTCCGCCATATAAATGGCCGACAACAGGCCGATCGGCACGGCGACGACCATGGCGATCAAACTGATCAACAGGGTGCCGGCGAACAGCGGAACCGCCCCAAAGGCACCCGATGATCCGACTTGATCGCTTCGCATGGCCATCTGCGGGCTCCAATCGAGCCCGAACAGGAAGTCACTCACCGGCACCATGCGAAAGAAACGAAGCGACTCGAACAACAAGGATAGAACGATACCGATGGTCGTGAAGATCGCGACCGTCGAACTGGCGATCAAGAAGACCTTGACGGCGCCTTCCACCCGATTTCTCGCCCGAAGTTCGGGTTTGATGTAGCGAAGCCCCAAGATGCAACCGGCGGCAGCCAACGACAGCGTGATGACCGCCATGGCGCCGAAACTCAGATTGCGCAAATTACGATATTGTTCCGCCGCCGTTGCAGCGATATCCCCGGACGCATGCCGATAGTTTCCGCTGGCGCCCAGTTGGCGGACCTCGTTCATCAGCAGGGACAATTGCGCCGCCGGCAACGCCTTGGCTTCCGGCGGCAGCGCATCGACGACGACGGCTTGCAAGATGAACGGCTCGCAGGAGAGCCACAGGGCAATCAGGAACACCGCCGGCACGGCGCACCACAGGGCAACATAGTAACCATAGTAATTGGGCAAAGAGTGTAGCGCGCGGGCCTTTGGTCCGCCCACCTGCAGGGCACGGCCATGACCCATCCGGAAGCTGACCGCCGTCAACACCAAGAGCACGACCAACAGGATAAAGAACTGCATGAACTCCGCCGCTTTTCTTAAATAGGGAGACGGACCACACCGTCCCTTAATCTCGGCCCGACCCGTTCGGCCGCTCTTTCGCGACACGATAACACGGAACCGGTGGCCGGATAATCCGGCCACCGGTCCAGCGTAACAGCTTTTCTTAAAGGCTCAGGTTCGTCAGATCCTTGCCCTTGGCGGCTTCGGCCTTGCGCTGATCGTCAGGCATGGCGATCAGACCTTTGCCGGCCAGATAACCATTCTTGCCCCAGGCTTTTTCCGACGTGAATTCGGCAATATATTCCTTGATGCCGGGGATCACACCGACATGGCTCTTCTTGACGTAGAAGAACAACGGACGGGAGACCGGGTATTTGCTGCTGGCGATATTCTCATAGGTCGCCGTCTGACCTTCGACGGTCGCCGCCTTGATCTTGTCGCCATTCTGGTCGAGATAGCTGAAGGTCAGGATGCCGACGGCATGCGGCTGGCTCTGCAGCTTCTGCATGACCAGGGCATAATCTTCGGAAACCTCGACGAAAGCGCCGTCTTCACGCACCGCGTCGCAAGCCACTTTCTTGGCATCTCCGGAAAGCGCCTTGATTTCGGGGAAAGCCACGCAGGCCTCGTCCATCACCAATTCCACCAGAGCGTCGCGCGTGCCGTGATTGGAGGCCGGACCGAACATAACGATCGGCTCGGCGGGCAGGGCGGGATCGACATCGCTCCACTTCTTGTAGGGATTGGGCACCAGCTTGCCGCCCTGGGGGACCGTCTTGGCGATCGCCTTGAAGATCTGTTCCTTGGTCAGGGCATACTTCGGGCCGGCTTTGGCATTGGCAACGACAATACCGTCATAGCCGATGACGATCTCGGTAACGTCCTTGACGCCATTGGCCGCGCAGGCCGCAAGCTCGCTCGCCAGCATGCGGCGCGAGGCATTGGTGATGTCCGGCGTGTTTTCATCGGCGCCCGCACAGAACAGCTTGAAGCCGCCACCGGACCCGGTGCTTTCGACCACGGGCGTCTTGAAGCCCGACGTCTTGCCGAAGTTTTCTGCGACAGTCGTCGCGAAAGGATAGACCGTCGAAGAACCGACGATACGGATTTGGTCGCGCGCTTGAGCCGAAGCCGCGAAAGCGACGGTCGCCAAAGCCGCGACGACAAGAGTCTTTCTAATCATTGGTCCTCCAAAATTTCGTAAAAGCCAGCCAATCAAAAAGGCCAGCCAATCCGCAGAGACAATAGCCACGCGCGGCGACAGCTTTGTGACAGAGCGATGAAACTTTTATGACAGACCGTTCGGCGGCGTTTTTCGCAGAGAAATGATACGGCCAGAGGCGTCACAGCGCGCCGAAAACCCAGCAATCCCAAAGGCATGACCGATCCGGGATTACGTCTCTTGTACCAGCGATTGACGCCTAAAAATCAGGCCGTCAGCGCAAGGCGGCAATGTTGGATCGATAATCGGCAGTCCGGAAAACGGCGCTGCCCGCCACCAGAACCTGGGCTCCGGCAGCGGCGATGCTTTGCGCGTTCTCCGCCGTTACCCCGCCATCCACCTCGATTTCGATGGGGCGATTGCCGATCAGTGCCCGCAATTTGGCGATCTTCTCAAGAGCCGATGGCAGGAAACTCTGACCGCCGAAACCGGGATTGACCGACATCACCAAGATCAGATCCAGCTTGTCCAAAACATATTCGACGACACATTCAGGCGTCGCCGGATTCAGTGAGACGCCAGCCTTCCGGCCGAAAGACCGGATCAGCTGCAAACAACGGTCGAGATGCCTCGTCGCTTCGGCATGCACCGTAATGATGTCGCTTCCAGCCTCGGCATAGGCCGCGATGTGAGGATCAACCGGTTCGATCATCAGATGAACATCGAAGATCTTGGCGGTATGCGGACGTAAGGCCTTCACCACCATCGGACCAATGGTCAAGTTGGGAACGAAATGCCCATCCATAACGTCAATATGCACATAATCGGCACCGGCGGCGTCAATTGCGCGAATTTCTTCGCCCAGACGAGCGAAATCGGCCGAAAGAATGGACGGTGCAATTTTGACTGGCATGACGGGATCTCGCGGATTGGTGACGGCAAACGACATCCAGGAAGCGTCATGGCCGGACAGGACCCGGCCATCCGCATGCTTGAAACGGGCGACTGTTTTCGATCCCGTCCCCTTGGATGCGCGGGCCGAGCCCGCGCATGACGCTTCCCAGGTGTGGTGACGATATCGTCTGGTACGTTTTAGAGCGCGCCGTCCTTATAGCGCTTGGCCATGTCGGCGAGCGGCACGGCTTTGATCGACGAGGCGCGGCCCGCCGCACCGAACTGCTGGTAACGGGTTTCGCACAGCGTCTGCATGGCGGCCATGGCCGGCTTCAGATAGCTGCGCGGATCGAACTCCGCTTTCTTCTCGGCAAAGACTTTGCGGATCTGACCGGTGATCGCCATCCGGCAGTCGGTGTCGATGTTGATCTTGCGCACACCGTATTTGATGCCTTCCTGGATCTCTTCGACCGGAACGCCGAAGGTCTGCGGCATCTCACCACCGTATTTGTTGATGATGTCCTGCAAGTCCTGCGGCACCGACGAGGAGCCGTGCATCACCATATGCAGGTTGGGCTGCCGCTTGTTGATTTCCTTGACCACATGCATGGCCAGGATGTCGCCGGTCGGCTTGCGGCTGAACTTGTAGGCGCCATGCGAGGTGCCCATGGCGATGGCCAAGGCGTCCACCTTGGTCTTGGCGACGAAATCGATGGCCTGATCGGGGTCGGTCAGCAACTGGCTGTGGTCGAGCGTGCCTTCGAAGCCATGCCCGTCCTCCTTGTCGCCCTTGCCGGTTTCCAGCGATCCGAGAACGCCCAGCTCGCCTTCCACCGAAACGCCGACCATATGCGCCATGTCGACGACTTTGCCGGTCGCCGCGACATTGTAGGCCCAGTCGCCCGGCGTCTTGCCGTCCTCATGCAGCGAACCGTCCATCATCACCGAGGAGAATCCGTTGGTGATTGCCGACAAACAGGTGGCTGGGCTGTTGCCATGATCCTGATGCATGCACACCGGGATATCGGGATAAAGCTCGACGGCCGCCATGATCAGATGCTTCAGCACCAGATCGTTGGCATAGGCCCGCGCCCCCCGGCTGGCCTGCAAAATGACCGGACTGTCGGTTTTCTTGGCCGCCGCCATCACCGAGAGCATCTGTTCCATATTGTTGATGTTGAAGGCCGGCAGGCCGTAACCGTGCTCGGCCGCATGGTCGAGCAATTGGCGCAACGAGATCAAAGCCATGTTGGTTTCCTCTTTGCTTTCGTTAAAGACCTAAACTCTGGCCAAAGCCGCGTCGACGACGGCTTCGACGGTAATGCCAAGGTGACGATAGGCTTGATCGGCGGGAGCCGAAACGCCAAAGCTGGTCAGACCGATCACCGCCCCATCGGGTCCGACATAGCGCTCCCAACCGAAGGTCGACGCCGCTTCGACGGCGATTTTGACGACCTCGCCGCCCAGGACGCTTTTGCGATAAGCCGCATCCTGCCGATCGAAGAGCGCCCAGCAGGGCATGGAAACGACGGCGGCCTCGACACCCTTGGTTTTCAGCACGTCCCGCGCTTTCAAAGCCAGTTCGACTTCGGACCCGGTGGCGATAATCGTGACTTGTCGTTTTCCATCGGCCTCGGCCAAAACATAAGCGCCCTTGGCAGCTTTGTTCTCCGATGCATCGCTGCGGACGGTCGGCAGATTTTGGCGGCAAAGCGAAAACAGACTCGGCCCCCCCATAGTGTCGAGCGCCACCTCATAGCACTCCATGGTCTCGACCGGGTCACAGGGACGGAATACCAACAGATTGGGGATCGCCCGCAAGGATGCAAGATGTTCAACCGGCTGATGCGTCGGCCCATCTTCTCCGAGACCGATGGAATCGTGGGTCATCACATAAAGCACGCGCAACCCCATCAAAGCCGACAGACGAAGCGACGGACGCAGGTAGTCGGTAAAGACCAGGAACGTCGCTCCGTAGGGAATCAGACCGCCATGCAGCGCCAAACCGTTCATCACAGCGGCCATGCCATGTTCGCGCACACCATAATGCAGATAGCTGCCGGACGCATCGTCCGGGGTAATCGGCTTGGTCGACTTGGTGAGCGTCAGATTGGAGTGCGTGAGATCGGCCGATCCCCCGATCAATTCCGGAATGGCCTGCGTCAACACCTCCAGGGCATCCTGAGATGCCTTTCGCGTCGCGATTTTTGGCCTTTCCGCCAAGATTTTCGCCTTGAACGCCGCAGCTTCGCCGCGCCATGCGTCCGGCAACCGCCCCGCTGCCAAACGGTCCCAAAGGGCGCGCTTCGCCGCATCAAGGCCAGTCAGACGTCCTTCCCAAGCGACCCGCGCCGCAGCGCCGCGGCTGCCAGCGGCACGCCACGCGTCCAATACGGAAGCCGGCACCACAAACGGCTCGTAAGGCCAACCCAATTTGGCACGGGCACCCGCGATCTCTTCCGCGCCCAACGGCGCGCCATGGGTTTTTTCGCTCCCCGCCTTGGTCGGAGCGCCAAAACCGATAATCGTCCGACAAGCGATGAGCGACGGTTTGTCCGTTGTCCGCGCATGCTCGATCGCCTGGGCGATCGCTTCCGGATCGTGCCCGTCGACACGCACGGCATCCCATTGACTGGCGGCAAACCGCGCCAGTTGGTCATCGCTCAACGTCAGACTCGTCCGCCCATCGATGCAGATCTGATTGTCGTCCCACAACACGATCAACTTGGAGAGCTTGTGATGGCCCGCCAATGAAATCGCCTCTTGGCTGATACCTTCCATCAGGCAACCGTCACCCGCGATGACATAGGTGTAGTGATCGACAGTCTCCCGTCCGAACCGCGCCGCTCCAATTTTTTCGGCCAGGGCGAAGCCAACGGCATTGGCAAGGCCTTGCCCCAGCGGACCGGTGGTGGTCTCGGCGATAGCGACATGACCATATTCGGGATGGCCTGCCGTCCGCGCGCCCAATTGCCGGAATTGCTTCAGTTGTTCGATGTCCACATCGTCATAGCCGGTAAGATAGGCAAGCGCGTAAAGCAACATGGAACCGTGGCCGGCGGACAGCACGAAGCGGTCGCGATCCGCCCAACGGGGAGCCTTGGCATCGAATTTCAGAAACCGCGTAAACAGCACCGTGGCGACATCGGCCATGCCCATCGGCATACCAGGATGGCCGGACTTCGCCTTTTCGATGGCATCAACCGCGAGAAAGCGAATGGCATTGGCCAAATCCGCGTGATTGCTGGAAGCAACTTCCTTGGCAAGTGGAGCAGTCATCGAAAAGAGTCCTTTCCCTGTTTAACGGTGCGCTGCCCCTTTTCGCGGGCCAGCCGAGGGACCCGCCGGAGCGGTTCTCTCTTCAGGTCAAATTACGCCTGCGCTTGTCGTCCAATTTGGCAGAAAATTCAAGTTCGTCCGTCGGGTTTCGAGTCAAATCCGCAAAAAAAGAAATAACGCTGGTCGATAGAAACTGACAGATGATG
>DATNIV010000092.1:0-3883 GCA_035604255.1 Telmatospirillum sp.
CAGGCGGAGCGATCGAATCCATCCGGACGCTGTTCTTCCGAGGATTGGTGGCGAACGCCATCAATCCCAAGGTTATTTTGTTTTTTCTGGCGTTCCTGCCGCAGTTCGTTGATGCGAACAAAGGGCCGGTCGGTTGGCAGATCATTCAATTGGGCGTGATTTTTACGGCGCAGGCCGCCGTTCAATTTGCCGCCATCGGGTGGTTCTCCGGATATGTCGGCCGCTGGTTGGCCGGGACGCCCAAGGCCGGCCAATGGCTGGACCGGATAGCCGGCGGCGTCTTCATGGTGTTCGGCGCCCGATTGATCTTGAGTCGCTGATCGTCGCCGCCCAGCGTCATCCTATTGTCCTACTGGTGGAAGGGTTTCCCCGTGGGTATCATCTGATGCATAGTGGCTGTTCCGATAGGTGACGTTTTCTGCGTCGTTCGGAGTCCGGAAGAATTTTCAGGGCGCGATTTGGACGATGATCAAGAGACATCAACGTTCTCGGATGCAAGACATCACGAAGATCCTATCGGCGCAAAGTGACGGCGTGCGAAACAGCCCGCTTATTTCCGCCTTCGGCGAAGAAACCTCGGTGAGGCCGCGTGTCGATTTCGATCGCCTGGTTCCTGCACGCGTCCGTTCTTTCGAAACCTACGTTCCCAGCCAGCCGGATGCCGATCTGTGCCGGCTGTACGGTGTCGACCGGCTGCATCGACTGAATAACAACGAGAACCCCTTGGGGCCTCCTCCGGCGGCGCGGGAGGTCATTCGATCCTTTGATCCTCAGGCTCTTTCCGTCTATCCGAACGGAGATTGCCGGCAATTGCGCGTTCGCCTGGCGGACCTGTGGCACGTCGATCACGACCAGATCATCGTCGGAAACGGTGTCAATGAGGTGATCTCTCTCATCATCAAGGCATTTTGCGAGACTGCCGACAATATCGTCACCGCCGACAGAACCTTCGCTGTTGCCGAGTGGATCGCCGGCTTTTCCGGCATCGAGACGTGACTCGCGCCGCTGAAGAATTTTCGCTTCGACGCCGACGAACTAATGGCGCGAATTGACGGACGCACGAAGATCGTTTTCCTCTGCAATCCGAACAATCCGACCGGTACCTATTGGACGGCGACGGAGCTGGAGGACTTTCTGGACCGCGTGGACGGCCGGGTCGTCGTCGTGGTCGACGAGGCTTACGCCGAATATATGGACGCGGACGACTATCCTGACATGCGTTTCTTGCTCCGACGACATGCCAATCTCGTCGTCTTTCGGACGTTCTCCAAAGCCTATGGCCTCGCCGGTTTGCGTATCGGTTATCTGGTCGGCGGACCAAGATTGGCCGACGTCGTCCGTCGCGCCACAATTGTCTATTCCGTGAATGCGATGGCGCAGAAGGCGGCTCTCGCCGCGCTGGAGGATGGCGAAGACCACATCCGCGCCAGCCGTGACCTGACGCAAAAAGCACGGTTTTATGTCGAGGCGGCGGTGGTGGAATTGGATTTGTCCATCGTTTCCCATCATGGCAATTTTCTGATGCTGCGCCTGCCCATGGACGACATGCTGGCGTACCATCGATTGATGGAGCGTGGTTTCATGGTCCGATCGATGACGGATTTCCGATTTCCCAACTGGATTCGTCTGTCGTTATCGCATCTCGACATCATGGCCGGCTTCATGGACGCTTTGGCGGACGTGCTGTCCGCTTCGAAGACAGGATAAACGCCATGTCTCGCAACAGCGCCTGCGATCTGCTACGGTCGAACCTCGACCGTCATCCGGGCAAGGCTGCGTGTCTTTTCGAAAATGTGGTGGTGGATTACGCCGGGTTGTGGGCCGACTCTTGTCGGTTCGGCAATCTCCTGCGGCAACACGGGGTCAAGCGCGGCGAGCGCGTGCTGATCGTCCTTCCCGATACGCCGGCGTTTCCGTTCGCCTTTTTCGGGTCTCTCCTGATCGGCGCGTGCCCGGTCCCGGTCAACACCTCCCTGACGGTCGCGGAATATAGCTTCCTTCTGGAAGACTCCGGCGCGGTTGTGCGCATCTGCCCGTCCGGCCATGCGGTGCTTGCGGCCGAGGCGCCGGGCTTGCGTGTTACGCTGCTTTGCGACGCATTCGGGCCGCCAGGGCTTTCCGGCATGGCCCCCGCACTGGAACCGTGCATGGTCGGCGATGACGATGTCGCTCTGATCCTTTACAGTTCGGGCTCCACCGGCCAGCCCAAGGGCGTGCCTCACCGGCCCGCTGCTCTTTCCGCCGGTGCGGGCTTGTGGGGTGGGCCGGTGTTGGGGCTGTCCGACACGGACGTCGTCCTGTCATCGAGCAAGCTGTTCTTCTCTTACGGCCTGATCGCCAACCTGCTGCTTCCGATGGGGGTCGGGGCGACGACAATTCTCCATCCCGGCAGGCCGACTCCTCACGATCTGTTCGCGCTGATCGCCCGGCACCGGCCGACTGTGTTCTTCGGCGTGCCGACGACGTACGGTCAGATGATCCAATCCTATGACGCGACCGCGCGGATCGATTCTCTCCGGCTGTTTTTTTCATGCGGAGAGGCGCTGCCGGAGATCATTTATAGCGAATGGCGGGCGTTGACCGGGATCGAACTCCTTGATGGGATCGGTTCGACGGAAGTGTTGAACTCCCCCATCTCCAATCGTCCCCGCCGCTCGCTGGCCGGTTCCTGCGGTGAGGTGGTTCCCGGTTATGACATCCGAATCGTCGATGACGATGGGGCGGACGTGTCCGACGGAGCCGTCGGCCACTTGCTGGTTCGAGGGGACTCCGTCTGTCGTGGTTACTGGAATCGTCAGGACGCGACCGCCAAGACGATGCTCGCCGATGGTTGGCTGCGGACCGGCGATGTGGTCGAGCGCCGCGACGGCCGGTATTTCCATCACGGTCGCAGCGATGACATGATGAAGATCGGCGGCATGTGGGTGCCTCCCAATCGGGTCGAAGAAACTTTGCGCGGTCATCGGGCGGTCGTCGATTGCGCCGTGGTGGCGCGGTCCTCGGGCGGGCTGGATCGGATATACGCCTTCGTCATCCTGAGGACCGATAGCGTCGGCACATCGGCGCTCGGTCAGGAATTGCGACGGCATGTTCTGGGGCGTCTTCCCAACTATATGTGTCCGCTCAAGATCGAATTCGTGACCGAATTGCCACGCACCACGACCGGCAAGGTGCAACGGTTCAAGCTTCGCGGCGGTCAATGATCTGGGAGAAAGGCATGTCCGTTACCGTACAGAATTTGAAGTCGTTGATGATCGAGGCCGGAATCGATGTCGATGTCGTGAAGGCGCTTGATCCGGCGGTTCCGCTTCTCAAGCAGGGTTTCGACTCGTTCGACCTTCCGGCCTTCTCCGCCGCCGTCGAAAGCCGATACGACATCACGATCTCCGATCGCGACGTGCTTGGCTTGCGCACGCTCGACGATTTCATGACCTTCGTCAGCAAACACGCGGTTTCTGCTTTTGCGGAGCGGTGACATGGACAAGGCGGCAGGGTTGGCGATGATTCGGGCGCGTTGGAAGGACATCGCGCCCGCTCAAAAATATGACGTCGATTTCTTCCGTCCGGAAGATGCGCCCGGTGTCGTCAGGCTGATCACGGAGATCTATGGCGAAAAATATCCAGTCGAGGACTATTACATCCCGGAGCGGATCATCGCCAAGAATGCTAGTGGAGACGTGGTGACCATGGTGGCGCGAACGCCCGGCGGTGACGTGGTGGCTCAGGCGGCGATCTGGCGGACCTCTTCTCCCAATCCGAATCTCTATGAGTCCGGGCAGATGATGGTGTTGCCGGACTATCGGAAAACCTTCGCCCTTTGGCATCTCAATAAGCTCGTCCGCCGTTGCGTCGATTCCCGTCCGGAAATTCACGGCTTGTTCGG
>DATNIV010000093.1:0-2325 GCA_035604255.1 Telmatospirillum sp.
CTGTCTGCCTTTCCAGAAAGCAGTCGCCCGGTGTTTCCGCCCCCGCCTCACACATCGGGCCACATCCGGACTATCGAGGCCCGACCATGCCCCGGTTCCGCAGATCATCCTATGACGAAGGCGTTGAGCTTGTTGCCGTCAAGATCACGGAAATAGGCGGCATAGAAGCCCCCATCACCGCGCGGGCCGGGGGCGCCTTCGTCGGTCCCGCCAAGCGAAAGCGCCAAGGCGTGAATACGATCGACTTGAGCCTTGTCCTTTGCCGCCAATGCCACCATGACCCCGTTGCCAACTGTCGCTGGCTTGCCGTCGAAGGGCATGGTCAAACCGATTCCAGGCGCGCCGCCCGGCTCGCCCCAAGCGATGAAGCGATCCATCTCCATGAAACGGCCACAGCCCAATTCCTTCGCGATCGCATCGTAGAATTTCGCCCCGCGGGCGAGGTTGTTGGTTCCCAAAGTGACATAGCCAATCATCGCATCCTCCCGTCAGTTCAAGAATGTTCTCTATTCGTTCACGCTGACGAATTCAAGCGAAATCGATCCGGACGTCCCTATCCTTGACTTGGAGATCCCTCTGCGCCCAGTTCTTCGCCGAGACAGGCGAGGAAATTGGCAACGATGCGCTCCCCCTCGGCCGGACGCCAGACCGCGCCCACCGACCAATCGGCGGCGGGATGGTCGATTTCCCGATAGACGATATGGAGATCGTCTCGCCGGGCCGAGCGTAGCACCAGCGCGGCGCCGGCCCCTGACGCCACCAGCGCCAAGGCCGTCGGAAATTCCGCCACCTCCTGCACGATGTAGGGGGTGACATTCATGGCGGCGCACAGGCCGATCACCTGATCGAAGACGGAACGGGACCGTTCGCGGCTCATGACGACGAGTGGCAGGCCATGCAGGTCGGCCACGGTTCGAATGCCCTCGGCCGCCGGCGGCAGAGCGAGAATCAGCCGTTCCGTGGTCACCGGGCGGACAACCAGATCATCGGGTGCCGGCAGGCGGACGAAGCCGATGTCCAGGCGCCCGCCGCGCAGGGCCTCGATCTGCTCGGCAGACGGCATGTCCCTGAGGGAGACATGAATTTCGGGATAGCGTGAGCGGAATCGTGCGATGACTCGTGGGAGCAGATCATAGGTCGCGATGCCGAAACCGATATCCAATGTGCCGATTTCGCCCCGCCCCGCCCGTTGCGCGCGCAAGAGGGATTCACCGCAACGGGCCAGAAGATCTCCGGCGTCCTTGGCGAGAACCGTCCCGGCGGCAGACAGGGATGTTCCCGCCGTGTCGCGATGGAACAAGGGGGCGCCGATTTCGTCTTCCAGCTTGCGGATCTGCTTGCTGAGCGCCGGCTGGCTCAGATGCAGCAGATTGGCCGCCCGGCCGAAATGCAATTGGTTGGCCAGAACGACAAAAGATCGCAGAGCACGAAAATCCACAGTAATAACCAAAAGTTATCAACGTGTTGATCTTATACCATTAGACGAATGATGGGGCGAGAGGGATCATTGCCGGCATTGGGATCCAATGATCCTATTTTAAGAAAGGCTCCTGACATGAAGACCTTCGAAATTCCCGGCCTGCTGGGGATGGGGGGACGTGTTTCGCTGACCGCCCCGCTGGCCGGTTGGCTGACGGCATTGGCCGATGTGCCGGACCCCGTCTACAGCGGACAGAGTCTCGGCAACGGAGTGGCCATCGATCCGGTGGATCAAACGCTCGCGGCGCCCTGCGATGGCATTGTCACGCTGGCGCGTCCTGCCCATCACGGTTTGACGATGACCCTGGCGAATGGTGCCGAACTGCTATTTTTGATCGGCGTCGACACCTATAACCTGGGGGGTGATGGCTTTGTGCCCCATGTCACCGCAGGCCAGCGGGTCCGGACGGGTGATCCGCTGATCTCGTTTGATATGGACGTTCTCGCCCACAAGGCCAAAAGCCTGCTGATTTCGGTGATCGTCCTGGGCGAGGCCTTCCAGATGTCACCGATCGTCACCGGCCGCCCCGTCGCCTTCGGAGAACCGCTGGCGACCATCCGTCCGCATCGCGCAGATCCGCGCAGCGCCGCCTGGAAGATGGCGGACGACCGGCAGTCGATGGTTTTGGGCCGTTCTTGACGTCCTGTCTGGGATGAGAGTGAGAGGCGCGGGTTAGAGGCGGCGGAGCTCCAACACGCGGGCCGCGACAAAGCACAAGGCGCCGACCGCCGGCAGGACCGGGAGGAACAGGCAGGCAAGCCGGAGCCCCAACCCGTCGGCAAGCGCGCCAAGCGCCATCGGCATGGCAAGGATCGCAATGCCGGAGGCCAGCGAGGCGCGGGCGC
>DATNIV010000094.1:0-9223 GCA_035604255.1 Telmatospirillum sp.
GGCGACGGGGCTGGCGACCGGTTTTCTATCGTTGTTTGGCCTCAGGGTGGCCTTGGGCGTCGGTGAAGCGGGCGCCTATCCGAGCAATGCCGGAATCGTCTCCAAATGGTTTCCCGACAAGGAGTGGGCGACGGTTTCCGGGCTTTTCGACAGCGCGTCGAAGTTCGGCGGGGCGGTCGCCATGCCGTTGATCGTCTGGTTGATTTCGCTCATGGGGTGGCGCCTGACGTTCGTCGTCATCGGGGTGGCGGGCATCGTTTGGAGTGCCGTGTGGTGGTGGTTCTTTACGGAAACGCCCGAGACCCACAAGCGCGTGAATGCGGAAGAAGTCCGTTACATTCGCGAGGGTCAGGTCCGCAAGCATGGCGCCGACGCGGAAATGCCGATGAAGTGGTACGAACTGCTTCGCTACCGCAATATATGGGCGATGTGTCTCGGTTTTTTCACGATCAATTACATCTCCTATTTCTTCATTACCTGGCTTCCCACCTATCTCGTGAAAGAGAAAGGGATGGGACTTCTGACCATGGGATTCGTCGCGGCTTTGCCTTTGCTCTCGGGGTTGATTTTCGAGATCCTGGCCGGATGGCTCTCCGATCGCGTGGTGCACAGCAAGCGTCTTTCGCTGACCGCGACCCGGAAACTGTTCCTGGTCGGTGGGCTGACGATGGCTCTTTGCATCGGGCTGGCGCCGTTTTCCTCGTCCATCGTCTTTTCCGTCGCGCTTTTGTGCATTGCGAAGGCCGGCACGACGATCGCTGCGTCGCAGGTCTGGGCGCTGCCGGGCGACGTTGCTCCGAAGAACATGGTTTCTACCGTCGCCGGCTTGCAAAACATGGTGTCGAATTTTGGTGGCGTGGTCGGTCCGATCGTGACTGGGGTCATCGTTGCGACAACCGGCTCCTTCAACGCGGCGCTGATGTTTTCCGCGGCGCTCGGCTTGGTGGGAATCGTCAATTACGCGTTCCTCTTGACCAAGGTCGAGCCCATCAAGACCGCTTGAAGATCTGAAACGAGGAGAAAAGGGTATGTCTTTTACCGTGGTAAGTCTGGGTGGTGCCGTCGCCAAGGAAGGCGAGGAGCTATTGAGCGCGGCAGGCGTGCGATCTATCGCGACGAGCCCCTATCCGAAAAAGGACGACGTTCTGGCCCTGCTTTCGGATTGCCAGGCAGATGCCCTCATCGTCCGTCTGATCGAACGGGTCGACGAGTCGATCATGAAAGCATCATCCAAGGTCAAGGTGGTCGCCAAGCATGGCGCCGGGACCAACGATATCGACGTTGCGGCCGCCAAGGCGCTGGGGATTCCAGTGCTGGCCGCCGTCGGTTGCAATGCCCATTCGGTGGCTGAGCATGCTCTTGCGTTGATGTTGGCCTTGATCAAGGACTTGCGGCGCCAGGACGCCTTCGTACGCGGCGGCGGTTGGGAGAAGAAGTCCTACCAGGGGCATGAGCTTCGGGGGCGCAAATTAGGGCTTGTCGGCTTGGGCATGATCGGGCGTGTCCTGGCCGGCATGGTCGGGTCTATCGGCATGAGTGTCGAGGCGTTCGATCCTTTCGCGCCCGACGACGCTTTCGGCCCCCAGTTGAAGCGGGTGAGCGATCTCGATCAACTGCTTTCGGGATGCGATGTCATCAGCTTGCATTGTCCCTTGACCGAGCAGACGAGAGGATTGATCGGCGCTCGTGAATTGGGATTGATGAAGTCCTCGGCCTTTCTGATCAATACCGCTCGGGGCGAGGTTGTCGACGAGCCGGCGTTGGTGACGGCTCTTGAGAACGGGACGATCGCCGGTGCCGGTCTGGACAGTTTTTCGCCGGAACCGCCGGCGCCCGACAATCCGTTGTGGGGCTTTCCCAATGTCATCGTGTCGCCCCATGTGGGCGGCGTGACGGAGGAAGCCCGTCGCGAAGTGTCCTTGCAGACGGTGCGGAACGTCTTGGCGTTGCTCAATGGCGAAGACGTTCATCCAAGGTATTTCGTCCGTTCCTGACGTTTCTGTTCCTGGTTTTTCGGCCCTTCCACCCCTCCCCCTTAAAGGGCTGTCGGATTCACACTTCTCGAATTGAGCTTATCCATCAAATAGTTATTCCCTCTCCCGCGAGGGGAGAGGGAATAATGTGTGAATGTCTAGGCTGGACCTCGTTTCACAAGCCCGTCGCGCCGGCCTTGGCCACAGCCATGTCGTCTTCGACGGAACTGCCGCTGACGCCGACGGCACCGATGATGGTACCGGACTTATCGCGAATCAACTCGCCGCCGCCGAAAATGGCCAATCCGTCATTGGTCGCTTCAATGCCATAGAGTGGTTTGCCGGGCTGCGCCAAATCGCCCAGTTCCTTCGAGGACATGTTGAAATAGCGGGCTGTCTTCGCCTTCTTCATCGAAATGTCGATACTGCCGAGAAAGGCGCCGTCCATGCGAGCGAAGGCCTTCAGATTGCCGCCCGCGTCAAGGACCGCGATGTTCATCAAGGTGCCTTGCTCCTTGGCTTTGCTTTTGGCCGCGTCGATCACTTTTTCCGCTTGAACGATGGTGATGTCGCCGGGGAGGACAAGCTTGCTGGCATCGGCGGCGAATGCCGTGGCGGACATGAAAAGCAGAGCCGCCATTGTTCCAATTGCAGATTTGATCATATCGGTTTCCTTCCTTCTGAGGGGAATGCTTCGGAAATGGCGCCCATATTTTTACGAGGCATTCTGGGCTGGCCATCTTGTTTCGCAGATTGGCCGGTGTTCCCGCTTCGGGTCTGTTCAAGTCCCGGTGGAAACATCGTGGCCAGGATAGGATGACGGCCTTTGCCGCCGTCGTCTGTCAGATGCCGGACAATTGTCGTGAGGGGAGCAAAGAAAAGGCCGGTGAGATGCTTGGCCATCCTGGTGAAATATTTAGCCGGAATGCCAGCGTCACCGGCGGCGTTATCCGTTTTGTCGTTTTCGCAACGTCATTATTCGGCGAACGCGGCGATCTGGTCGAAGTTCATAGAGTGATAGATGTCATCGGCCTTCTGAGCGACGACGGCGACTTTCTCCATATATTCGGCCGGGGTCGACCCGACGAGGAACAGGCACGCACGGCGCCCGAAGGCGAAGCGCGGATAGCTTGACAGGTTTGAGTTAAGCTACTAAATACGAAGTCATGACCGATACCGCGCAGGATCTGCTCGCCCTCTGGGAGGGCGTCATCAATAGGCTAATTTTTCTGGAAAAACGCTTTGTGTTTCGCCAGGACGGTCTGAGTCTGCATCCGTCCGAGCTGCACGTCCTCATGGCGGTACGGAGCGAGCCAGAATCCAACGCTACCCGGCTCGCGGAGCGTCTCGGCGTCACCAAGGGTGCGGTGTCGCAGGTCTTGAAACGCCTGGAGGGCAAGGGCGTGATAGTCAAACACGTCGATTCCTCGCAAAAGAACGAGGTCACGGTTTCTTTCACACCGTCCGGCCGGAAGGTTTTGGAGTCTTTCCTGGCGCAAAGAGGAGCCACCCAGCAACGTTTTCACGCGTATCTGTCCTCTCTCTCGGAAACCGAGGGACGGACGCTCCGACGTTTTCTGGACCAGTTCGGGTCATTTCTCCCCTCCGGAGAATAACAAAAAACTGAGCGTCGTCTCCTTTTTTATCTTCTGTGTATAGCGCCTATATACAGGTTAACAGTTTGAAACATTGCTCATATAGAGAACAACGGCAAGCACACCAGGAGGTCGTCATGGAACGTAGAAAACGGTCAATCAGTCACTACAGCCATTACATTGCAGCGTCGCCCGAAAAGACGTTTCCGTTGCTGTGCCCGGTGAGGGAATATGAGTGGATCGAAGGATGGAGCGGCAAACTCATCTATTCGGATTCGGGTGTCGTGGAACTGGACTGCGTCTTTATAGCCGCGCCCTTTGAAAGAATCGGCCCGGAAACCTGGACCTGTAGCCATTACGAACCGCCTCATAGGGTCGACTACGTCCGGATAAGCCCGCACACGGTCATCCGGTTGGGATTGACGCTGGTCCCGGCGGGTACGGGCACGCGCGCCACGGCCATGTTCGTGATGACCGCAGTGGACCAGACCGGAGACGCACTCCTGGCCGACGCCGACATCACGACCTGTGAGCGGCATTTCAGACCGTGCTTTTTGATGTTGGACCATTACCTGCGAACGGGTGCCATGCTTCCCCGCACCGAGGCCCTGGCCCTGGCGGGGACTCCCTAAATCAGAATCGAATACGCCGGATCGCAGGGCTTGACCCAGACCGGACCTCGGAGGCAAAACCTCAGGGCGACGGTCTTTCCATCATGGTTTTTCGATCAGGAAGGACAAACGGTCGTCCGTCGTCGTTGGGGCCATATCGACAATCTCATACTCGGCAACACCGTTCTGACAGAATGGGGCACTCTGCAATATTCCGTTGAGTTGATCGCGTTCTATTGTAGCGGCAAGAATGAACCCACCAATTTTCATCACGTGAGGTAAGAACGGAGCGCTTGTGAGGCGCTCCGTTCTTGTCTGGCCTCAGAGGGCTGCGGCCACCGTGTCGAACGCGACGATCTGGTCGAAGTTCATATAGCGATAGACGTCATCGGCCTTTTGATTGACGACGGCGACTTTCTCCATGTACTCGGCCGGGGTCGGCAATCTGCCGAGAAGAGCTGAGACGGCGGCCAGTTCGGCCGAGCCCAGATAGACGCGGGTGTCTAGGCCCAGACGGTTGGGGAAGTTGCGCGTCGAGGTCGAGATGGCGGTCGAACCCTTGCGGATTTGGGCCTGGTTGCCCATGCACAAGCTGCAACCGGGCATTTCCAGGCGGGCGCCCGACTTGCCGAGAACGCTGTAATAGCCTTCCTCGGAGAGGATCATGGCGTCCATCTTGGTCGGCGGCGCGATCCACAGGCGGGTCGGCAGGTCGGATTTGCCGTCGAGGATTTTGCCGGCCGCCCGGAAGTGTCCGATGTTGGTCATGCAAGAGCCGATGAACACCTCCTCGATCTTGTCGCCGGCGACTTCGGAGAGCAGCTTGACGTCGTCCGGGTCGTTCGGGCAGGCGACGATCGGCTCCTTGATCTCGGCCAGATCGATTTCGATGACCGCGGCGTATTCGGCGTTGGCGTCGGGTTCGAGCAGGGCCGGCTTGGACGCCCAAGCCTCCATCGCGGCGATGCGGCGTTCCAGGGTGCGCCGGTCCTCATAGTCGTTGGCGATCAGCCATTTCATCAGGGCGACGTTGGAGCGGAGATATTCGATCACCGGCTCTTTGTTCAAACGCACCGTGCAGGCGGCGGCCGAGCGTTCGGCCGAGGCGTCGGTCAGTTCGAAGGCCTGTTCGACCTTCAAATCCGGCAAACCCTCGATTTCCACGATGCGGCCGTTGAAGACGTTCTTCTTGCCCTTCTTCTCCACCGTCAGCAGGCCCTGGCGGATGGCGTAGAGCGGAATGGCGCTGACCAGATCGCGCAGCGTGACGCCCGGCTGCATCTGGCCCTTGAAACGGACCAGCACGCTTTCCGGCATGTCGAGCGGCATCACCCCGGTGGCGGCGCCGAAGGCGACCAGGCCGGAGCCGGCCGGGAAGGAGATGCCGATGGGGAAGCGGGTGTGCGAATCGCCGCCGGTGCCCACGGTGTCGGGCAGGGCCAGACGGTTCAGCCAGGAATGGATGACGCCGTCACCCGGCTTCAGGGACACGCCGCCGCGGGTCGAGAAGAACGGGCCCAGTTCCTTGTGGGTCTTGACGTCGACCAGCTTCGGATAAGGCGCGGTGTGGCAGAAGGACTGCATGACCAGATCGGCCGAGAAGCCCAGGCAGGCCAGATCCTTCAACTCGTCGCGGGTCATCGGGCCGGTGGTGTCTTGCGAGCCCACCGTCGTCATCTTCGGTTCGCAATAGGTGCCGGGACGGATGCCCTGGCCCTCGGGCAGGCCGCAGGCCCGGCCGACGATCTTCTGGGCCAGGGTGAAGCCCCGGCCGGTATCGGCCGGCACGGCGGGCAGACGGAACAGCGTGGAGACCGGCAGGCCCAGCGCTTCGCGCGCCTTGGCGGTCAGGCCGCGGCCGATGATCAGGGGAATGCGGCCGCCGGCCCGCACTTCGTCGAAAATCACCTCGGACTTCACGGTGAATTCGGAAATCACCTGGCCGTTCTTCAAGGCCTTGCCCTCATAGGGGCGCAGTTCGACGACGTCGCCCATGTCCATCTTCGAGACATCGAGTTCGATCGGCAGGGCGCCCGAATCCTCCATGGTGTTGTAGAAAATCGGCGCGATCTTGGTGCCCAGACAGACACCGCCGAAGCGCTTGTTGGGGACGAAGGGAATGTCCTCGCCGGTGAACCACAACACCGAGTTGGTCGCCGATTTGCGCGACGAGCCGGTGCCCACCACGTCGCCGACATAGGCGACCAGATGGCCTTTGGCCTTCAACGTCTCCAAGAGCTTCAACGGCCCGCGGGCACCGGCCTCGTCGGGGGTGATGCCGGCCCGCGCGTTCTTCAGCATGGCCAGCGCATGCAGCGGAATGTCGGGGCGCGACCAGGCGTCGGGGGCCGGCGACAGATCGTCGGTGTTGGTCTCGCCGGTCACCTTGAACACGGTGACCGTCAGCGAGGCCGGAACTTCGGGCCGCGAGGTGAACCATTCGGCCTCGGCCCAGGACGTGAGAACCGCCTTGGCATTGGCCACGCCCTTGTCGGCCAAGGCCTTGACGTCGTGGAAATAGTCGAACATCAACAGGGTCTTCTTCAGACCCTCGGCGGCCACCGCGCCCACCTCGGCATCCCCCAGCACGTCGATCAACGGCCGGATGTTGAAACCGCCCAGCATGGTCGCCAAAAGTTCGGTCGCCTTGGTGCGCGAAATCAGCGCGACCTTTTCCTCGCCCTTGGCGATCTTCTCCAGGAAGGCCGCCTTGACCTTGGCGGCGTCGTCGACACCCGCCGGCACCCGATAGCTCAGCAATTCGACCAGAAAGGCTTCCTCGCCCGCGGGCGGCGCCTTCAGCAGCGCCACCAGAGCCTCGGTCTGCTGGGTCGACAAGGGCAGGGGGGGGATGCCAAGCTGGGCGCGCTCGGCGACATGCTGGCGATAGGCTTCAAGCATGGACATGCGAAACTCCTCCTAAGGCAGACGTGTTGTTGTCTTGCGTGTTGAAAATGGAAAGGCGGGCCAAGAACCAGGTTACCGCCAGAAGGTCGGCGCTTCCGCCGGGGCTGAGATTGCGTTCGATCAGAACATCGTCGAAGGCGATCATTCGTGTCAGAAAATTTGGGTTATGAACGCCGCCCTCGGCCAACAGGCGTCTGGCTTCGCCTTGGACGAAGGCAAGTCCTTCGAGACCGCCGCGAGAGACCAGATTGCTGTCTTGATTGGCGGCGAGCAGCGCTAGAAATGCGGCGAACAGGGCTTGCTGCTCGCTTCCGGTTTCCGCTTCCGTCGCCAGGAAGGCCGGGAGCGCGACCGTTTGCACCGTGGCGAAACCGGATGCGGCTTCGCCACGGGCACCGGTCAAACCGTATTGTCGAAACTGATGTTCGCCGGCAGTGGTCGCTTCGGCGCGGCGATCCAGTTCCGCCTCGACAAGGTGGCGGCAGATGAGCGCGACCTCGCCACAAAGCTCCTGATGGCTGATCGGCCGGTCTTGACCGACGCAGCGACCGGCGGCGCCGCACAGCAGGCCAAAGGCGAAGATGGATCCCTTGTGGGTATTGATCCCGTTGGTCGCGGCGAACATCGCGCGCTCTGCAACAATACCGTCCGGGCGGAGCGCCGGCAGAATTTGACTGGCGGGGAGATCGCTGGTTTCGAGCCCCCGCATGAAGAACTTGAGAAACCAGGGCAAGATGGCCTTTGCGCTGGCGAGAAAACTATCGAGATCCATGTCGCGATGGGCGCCGGTATTCCGACGATCAACCAGTCCGGGCTTTGGTGTGAGCAGGACTTCGCGGATCAGGGCGCCATGCGCCAATTGTGCGATCAACTCCTGCTGGCGCAGGGGACATGGGTAACGCTTGGCTTGGTCGGGGCCGGTATTTCCCGTCGGCAAAGAGAGCCAGGCTCCTCCGTCGACGGGAACAACCGTTGCCTCCAATATCCCTCCCCCGGAAGGGGAGGGATTGGAGTCCGTTTCAAAGATGAGCGTGTCCAGGCTCACGCCTTCACCTGCCGAACGACGTCGATGACGCTACCATCGCGGTAGCGGACGATACCGACCACCTTGTCGAGGAACTCGATCGGCTGCGGCTCGCCGGTCAGCGAAATCGCCCGTTTGTAGAGGTCCTCGATCGAGAAGACCGGCAAGCCCGCCGCCTTCAGGCGCTCGGCGATTTCGGGACGGCGCGGATTGACGGCGATACCGTGATCGGTAACCAGAACACCGACGGTTTCGCCGGGCGTGACCAGGGTGGTGACCCGTTTCACCACGGTGGGAATGCGGCTGCGGATCAGTGGCGCGACGACAATCGACAGATTGGCGCCGGCCGCCGTGTCGGAATGTCCGCCCGAAGCGCCGCGCATGACGCCATCCGAACCGGTCAGGACGTTGACGTTGAAATCAACGTCGATTTCAAGCGCGCTCAAGATGACCATGTCGAGGCGGTCGATGGCCGTTCCCTTGGAAAAGGGGTTGGCATAGACACTGGTCGATATCTCGACATGCTTGGGCGAGGTCCTGAGCGAGTCCGCCGCGTCGGCGTCGAAGCTCTGGGTATCGAGCAGGGTGTCGATCAGCCCCTTCTTATGCAGATCGACCATGCCGCCCGTCTGGCCACCGAGAGCCCAGGCGCATTTGATGCCCTTGCGGCGCATCCGATGCTCAAGGAAACGGGTGGTGGCTGTCGCCGATCCGCCGGTTCCCGTCTGCATCGAGAAGCCTTCCTCGAAATAGCCGCTGTGTTCCATCACATCGGCCGATAGACGGGCGATCAGCAATTCGCGCGGATTGGTGGTGGCGCGCGCCGCGCCGACGCTGATCTTCGACGGGTCACCCACCTGATCGACCTTGACGATCCAATCGACCTGGTCCTGGCGGATGGAGGCCGGCGTATTGGGGTAGGGGGCGATCTCTTCGGTCAGCATCACCACATTGCGGGCGAACTGCGCGTCGACCATGGCATAGCCCAGCGACCCGCACCGTGATTTGCCCGAAACGCCGTTGGCATTGCCGAAGGCGTCACAGACCGACACGCCGAGGAAGGCGACGTCGATGGCGATTTCGCCGCTTTGGATCAACGCCACGCGCCCGCCG
>DATNIV010000095.1:0-4348 GCA_035604255.1 Telmatospirillum sp.
CCAAGGAGGAATGGATAACGTCGTGCAACTATGCCGGTTGGAGCGTAAGGAAGGAATGGTCGCTCGCTTCGAAAGCCGGATGACGACATTTCTTGATCGCCTCGGCGGTGCTGCCGGTACATTGCATGACACGGCCGGCATCATGACCGCGGCAGCCGCTGACACGACGCAACGCGCCACCGCGGTGGCGTCGGCGACCGAACAGGCGTCGGCCAATGTGCAGGCGGTGGCGGTCACCGCCGAGGAACTCTCGGGATCGATTGCCGAAATCAGCCGACAGGTCTCCGTCTCTTCAGATATTTCGGCTGGTGCTGCGGATCACGCCCGGCGTGCCGAAGACGCGGTGGGCGAGCTTGCCGATAGCGCAACGAAGATTGGCGTGGTGGTCCAACTGATCAACGGGATCGCGGCCCAGACC
Source organism: Telmatospirillum sp. (assembly GCA_035604255.1). GTDB lineage: Bacteria > Pseudomonadota > Alphaproteobacteria > Rhodospirillales > Magnetospirillaceae > Telmatospirillum. Next base: position 419 of record DATNIV010000095.1, read on the forward strand.
AATCTCCTGGCGCTAAACGCGACCATCGAGGCGGCCCGCGCCGGCGAGGCGGGGAAGGGATTCGCCGTGGTGGCGAGCGAAGTGAAGACCTTGGCCAACCAGACCGCCAAGGCGACGGAGGAGATCACCGAGCAGATTGGCACGGTGCAACGCCGTACCGACGACGTGGTGGCGGTGATCCGTGGCGTTGGACTGGTTATCGGCGAGATTCGTGATATTTCCACGGGCATTGCTTCGGCCGTGGAGGAGCAGGACAGAGCGACGCGAGAAATCGCTCGCAACGTCGATCAGGCCGCCGCGGGAACCGCCGAGGTCAGCGCCAATGTCGGCGGTGTTCAGGCCGCAGCCCGGCAAACTGGCGATGCCGCAGAAAAGGTTTTGACGGCATCCGGCGATCTCACCGCTCACTCGACGGCTCTTCAGGACTTGATTCGGGATTTTCTGGCTGATGTGCGGGCGGCCTAACGTCATCGCGTTCTAGACAGGCCTTCGCCTCGGGGAGCGCCTTGTGTTATCCCTATCGGTACCGGCGGCTCCTGATGGGAACTCGTTATCGTGACCTCTTTTCCCGGTTCTGCTTCTGACGGGGCACAAGCCGCCTGCCGGCGCGGCGAGCAGCTTCGCAATGTCGGACGGTGGGATGAGGCTCTGGCGGCCTTCGACGAAGTCTTGGCGATCAAGCCGGATGATCGGGACGCTCTTCTCGGACGAAGCCAAACTCTTTTCAGAATGCGCCGTTTCGCCGAAGCGCTGGTCTGTGTCCGGGCCATGGTGGAGGGGAGCGGTGACACGTCGCCGGAGATTTGGCTGGAAGCGGCTTCGACGCTGATGGTCCTCAATCGGCTGAGCGAAGCGCGCACCGCCTTGCGCAACGCCTTGCGGCTCGCTCCCCAGTCGGCCGGCGCGTGGAGTTCGTTTGGCGACGTTCTGGCCAGAGAGGGCAAGGACGTCGCCGCGGAAGCCTGTTTGCGTCGAAGCGCCAATCTCGATTCCCTTGATCCGATCGTCCGGCTCAAGCTCGGCCAATGGATGGTTCAGACGGCACGTCACGAAGAGGCGATCGGTTTTTTCAACGATGTGCGCCGCTTGGCGCCCTGGATCCCCGACGCGCTCAGCGGTCTTGCCCAGACGTTTATCAGCCAAGGCCGTCTGGATGACGCGGAACCGCTGCTGCGACAGGTTTTGGACGTCCATGGCGCTCATCTCGATGCGCGACTTGGCTTGGCGCGTCTTCTGTTGCTGAAAGGAGATTACGCGCGCGGTTGGCCGGCCTATGAATGGTGGCGGCGGCGCCTGGACGCGAAAATATCATCTTTCTCCGCGCCCGAATGGGATGGGGCGCCGATTCCCGGCAAGACCCTTCTCGTTCATATCGAGCAGGGGTTGGGTGACGCCATCCAATTCCTGCGCTTCATCCCCTTGCTTGCCGCGCGCGGGATCAAGGTTGTCTTGCTGATCCGTCCGGAGTTGACGCGTCTGTGCCACTCTTTGGCGGGGGTCGCCGAGATCTGTTGCGACGAGCGCTCGTTGCCGGCCTTCGATTTTCATATTCCCTTGTTGTCCGTGCCGTGGCGCCTGCAGATCGATCTGGATCGCCTTCCGGCCGACGTTCCCTATTTGTCTGTCATCCCGACGACAAAACTGCCGGTCCCCGGCGGCACGCGCCTCAAGGTGGGGTTGGTCTGGGCCGGAGAGCCGACGCAGGGCAACGACAGGCTCCGCTCGACCACTTTGGAGCCGCTGCTGTCGCTGGCGGTTATTCCGGGCGTCACGCTTTATTCGCTGCAAGTCGGGTCGCGGGCGGCCGATCTGCCTGCTCTGGCGCCTCCGGCTCTCGTCGTCGACATGGCGCCTCGCCTCAAGGATTTGGCCGATACGGCGGACGTCATCGGGCAGCTTGATCTGGTGATCACGGTCGATACCGCCGTTGCCCATTTGGCCGGAGCGCTGGGAAAGCCGGTATGGGTGATGTTGTCCTTCGCGCCGGACTGGCGCTGGATGCTGGGTCGGGAGGATATGCCCTGGTATCCGAGCATGCGTCTCTTCCGGCAGACGGTCCCGCGACAATGGGATGATGTCATCGCGCGGGTCGGCGCGGACCTTGCCGATCTTGCGGCGTCGTCGAAAGAGCCGGATCCCGATCCGCGCGCCGATGCCTCCGCATCCTGCTAAACCTTTGCGTCCACGTCGTCGAGAAGGGTACGGACTTTCACCGCCAAGGCATGACGCCGGTAAGGTTTGGCGATCATCGCGGCGCCGGGAACCTGCCGTCTTATCTCGTCTTCCGTCCGCCCGGCGAATCCCGTGGACAGCAGAATCTTCAGGTCAGGCCGTCGGGCCAGGGCGCGCTGGGCCAATGCGACGCCGTCGAAGGGCCCCGGCATGATGATGTCGGAAATGAGCAGACTCACCGAGGGCTCGCCATCGAGAAGGCCTAACGCTTCGACGCCGTCCTTGGCCGACAGGCATCGATAGCCAAGCTTTTCAAGCTGGGTGCAAAGGAGCGTCCGCAAGTCATTTTCATCATCCACCACGAGCAGGGTTTCGCTCCCGCCCGGCGTCGCCACGATGGCGTCGGCGACGGGGGGGTGAAATGTGGCGATCGCTGGAAGCTCGATGCGGAACGTCGTTCCCTGGCCTGGTTGCGAATAGAGATGCAGATCGCCTTTCGACCGTTTGACGAAGGAGTCGACGGCGACCAACCCCAGCCCGGTTCCCTTGCCGGGTGGTTTGCTGGTGAAGAAGGGCTCGAAGATGATTTTTTGCTGCTCGAGAGGAATGCCGACGCCCGTGTCGGTGACGCTGATCACCACACAGGCGGGCGAGTCCTCGGCTGTCAGATTGGCGGTTTCGATGCTCAATGTGCCGCCCTGGGGCATGGCGTCGCGGGCATTCAGCGCCAGATTCAGCAGCGCATCCTCGAATTCTCCGGGATCGATCTGCACCGGCAGCAAGCCGTCCGCCAGCGACAGCGTAACCGCCACGCGATCCGTCTGCAGGCGGTCGAGCAGATCCTTGCTGGAGAGGATCAACGCGTTGACGTCGACCGCCTGCGGCTGACTGGTGTGACGACCCGAAAAAGACAGCAATTTGCGAGTCAAGTCGGCGCCACGCGCCGCCGCATGTTGCGCCACCTCGATTCGCTTCAGCATTTTCGGATCATCCTGCAGACGATCCTCAAGTAACTCCAGATTGCCTGAGATGATGCCGAGCAGATTATTGAAGTCGTGCGCCACGCCGCCGGAAAATTGACCGATGACCTCCATTTTCTGGGCGCGGCGAACCGATTCCTCAAGCGCTTTCCGTTGGGTGATATCGCGCAGGACGGCCGTGAAGAACCGCCGTCCGCCGTCGCTCCATTCGCCCAGCGCCAGTTCCAGGGGAAAGACGCCGCCGTCGCGGCGTTGGCCTCTGACCTCCAGTCCAATGCCGATCACGCGCGGTGATCCGCCTTCGAGATAGTGGTGCAGGATGCTCTTGTGGCGCTGGCGAAAAGGCTCGGGCATCAGGATGCCGAAGTCTTGTCCCTGAACATCGCTGCGAGGCCAGCCGAACATCCGCTCCGCCGAAGGGCTGAAGGTCTGGATGATGCCGTCCTGGTCGATGGTCACTACGGCATCGACGATGGTATCGACCAAAGCCTCGGTTCGTCGCTGGTCGCTGACCACTTGTTGTTCGGCCGCGGCGCGCTTCTCTGTTTCTTCGTCCAACGACAAGCGGACGCGGCGGATCATTGGTCGAAAGATGAGGACCGCTTCCAGCGCCAAGACCAGCAAGGTGACGATCCAGACGACCATCTCCAGGCGTTCGAGAACGCGGACGCGGTGTTCGACTTCCGCCTGATAACGGCCGACAATGTCGTCCAAGCCGGACAACATCGCAGACGAGCGGGCGAGGATTCGCAAATAGGCTGGGTTTTTCTTGTCGATG
>DATNIV010000096.1:0-8252 GCA_035604255.1 Telmatospirillum sp.
GCTGGCGCCCTGGTTGCGCGGCCGGGTCTCATCAACCCAGACATGCAGCGGAATGCCGTCTTCATGCGCCTTGTAAATCGGTGCGAGCGCCGTGCCCCAATCCACCGTCGCCAGCCAGCCGGCGTTACAATGGGTCAGCACATTGAGCCGCTCGGCTCCGGCCTCTTTCCGTTTTTCCCACAAATCGCGCAGGATCGCAGCGCCATGCCGCCCGATGGCGGCGTTCATCATGACATCGTCATCGGCAATGCGCGCGGCGCGGCCGTAAGCGGCGGCCAGACGGTCCGCCGGCGCCAAAGGCGTCAGGACCGTCCGCATATCGTCGAGCGCCCAGCGGAGATTCACCGCCGTCGGCCGCGTGGCGAACAGGCGCCGATAGGCGTCGTCGAGCCTGGCATCCGACGCGTCTTCGCGAAGCGCCAAAGCCATGCCATAGGCCGCCGTCGCGCCGATCAAGGGCGCGCCACGGACCCACATCTCGCGGATCGCCCGCTCGGCCTGCTCAAGCCCATCCAGGCGCAGCACCACGAAATCGTGGGGCAGACGCGTCTGGTCGATGATTTCGACACCGGCCCCGTCGGCGGCCAACCAAATGGTGCGGGTCGGTTTTCCATGGATCTTCATCGGATCATCCGTTCAGCACGCGACCGGCCACGGCGTCGAGTTGCCGGACCATCTCGGCGTCACGGGCATCGGCATGCGTGATGATGGCGTTGTCGAGCGCCCGATGGCACCCTTGCGGACAAAGATCCGGACCATGGCGCAATTTGGGCGCAACGGCGCGCACCAAGGCGCGGGCTTTGTCGGCATTTTCCAACAGCACCTTGACCACGGTCTCGACCGAGACATGGTCGTGATCGGGATGCCAACAATCAAAGTCGGTGACCATGGCAACGGTGGCGTAACACATCTCGGCTTCACGCGCCAACTTGGCCTCGGGCATATTGGTCATGCCGACGACATCGCACCCCCACGACCGATAGAGTTCCGATTCGGCTTTCGTGGAAAACTGCGGACCCTCCATCGCCAAATAAGTCCCGCCCCGCGTCACGGCGATGCCGGTCTCGGCGGCGGCGGCGGCAACGGCGTCGCCCAAACGGCCGCAGACCGGGTGGCCGAGCCCGACATGGGCCACCAAACCGGGACCGAAGAAACTTTTTTTCCGCGCAAAGGTCCGATCGATGAATTGATCGACGATGACAAACGTTCCGGGCGCCAGGTCCGCCTTCAACGAGCCGACGGCGGACACCGATATGATTTCGGTGACGCCGGCCCTCTTCATGGCGTCGATATTGGCCCGGAAGTTCAAATCAGAGGGGGGAATCTTGTGACCTCGGCCATGCCGGGGCAAGAACACCAGCTTTTGTCCGTCCAAATCGCCGAACAGCAATTGATCCGACGGCTCGCCAAAGGGACTATCGACCCTCTGCCAGCGCACATTGGCCAGACCGTCGATCTGATAGACGCCGCTGCCGCCGATGATCCCCAAGACACTCATGACTTTCCCTTTCGATCGGACCAAGGGACTTGGTTAACCGAAGCGGGCATGGCTGTCCACTAGGAAGCATCAGGCGTTTTCTCAAGCGGCGGTGGCCGCCAACGAATTTTCCGGTGCGCGACGCATTCTCGCCGCCTCTTCCGCTTCGAAGGAAACGATGCCGTCCAATGCTTGCCGCACCGCCGGTTCGCAATCCGGGGACAGCGGCGTCAGCGGCAGCCGCAATTCATCCTGGATCAACCCCAACCGAGCAAGCGCCCACTTCACCGGAATAGGATTGCTCTCCATGAACAAGGCCGTCGATAGCGCATCCAGGAGATCGCGCAACCGCTGGAACCGATCGACATCCCGATCAGCCCAGGCCCTGTGCAAGGCCGCGCACAAGGCGGGAGCGACGTTGGCCGAGACCGAGACGCAGCCATCGCTTCCCGACGCCAGAGCGGCGGCGGCGGTGGCGTCATCGCCGGACAACAGCAGGAAGTCGGTCCCGAGCGTCCGGCGGAGAGCGACGAACCGCTCGAGATCGCCAGAGGCATCCTTGATACCAACGATGTTCGGGAGTTCGGCCAAACGCGCAATCGTCCCCAGAGCCAATCGGGCGCCGGTTCGCGAGGGCACGTCATAGAGCAGGAGCGGCAAGCTGGTCTTGCTCTGCACGGCCCGAAAATGTTGGAACAGGCCTTCTTGAGTCGGACGATTATAGTAAGGAACGACACAGAGGATGGCGTCGGCCCCCAACCATTCGGCCTGATAGGCCAAGTCGGTCGCCGTATCGGTCGAGTTCGACCCCGCTCCGGCAATCACCGGAATGCGCCCGCCGACGGTCTCGACCGCCAGACGAATGAGCAGCGTTTGTTCCCTGTGGTCCAGGGTGGAGGCCTCGCCGGTCGTCCCGCAAACGACGAGGCCGGCGGCGCCACGGTCAATCTGGCGCTCGCAGAGAAAGGCGAAGGCCCGTTCGTCGACATGCCCGTTCTTGAAAGGCGTGACCAGGGAGGTTATCGAACCGCGAAACCCTTCAACCCGCATTTCCCACACTCCGTCCCTTCGGGGCCACGTTTCGACGGACGATCGCCGCCACCTTTTTTTTCAAGCGACCCAGCGCAACCATTGCGGACGGGCGGCCGTCACGATCATGCGGTCGCCCGCCTGGAAATAAGCGCAATGGACCAGTCCCATGGCCGCAAGCTGGCGAAGCCATTCCGCCGTCCCGTCCACGCTGTCGGCGGCGAGCAATTCGATGGCGACCAGCCTGGGAGTCCCAATGGCCCGCAGCATCGCCGTCGTCCCGGCCCCGATATCCGCGACGTCGGTGAACCACACCACATCCGCATCTTCCATCCGCAAAAACGAGACGTCGGGATGAACACCCATGGCCGAACCGCACCCCCGATGCGCCAGTCCGACAAGATGGTCCGAGAGAGCTCGCCCAACGACCATCACAGTCTCTCCGGGACGAAGATCGGAGGCTTCGATCAGAGCGTCTGTGGGCGTCTTCGAGACCGTTGCGCAGGGATTTTGGGACTTGGAAAAATGCTCGATCGATTTTGCGAAGAACGGCTGCATCGACGTGGTCGACATAGCGCTGCATCCCTATCAATTGAAGACAGCCGCGATCGTAGGGGAAAAGGCGATAAGCGATCCATGCGGTTTTAAGTCGCCAGGCTTTATCCCATTTTTCGAAAAACTTACGCGTTCCTTATTTTATTGCCGACGCACAACTCCATGTCACGGTCATTCCTGGATACGCCCCGCTGAAATTAATATAAATGAAATCGCGTGTATTTTCCGGCACCGTATAAGTAAAATTGTCAGATGTATCTTTCACGATCACGTGAAATGGACCATCCGGTGACGTATATTGCAGCAGGTTGACTGTTACTTTTTTCAGATCCGGGCGGTCATATATTGCTACCGTGAGCGTATCACCCTTGTTAAAGCCGGCACCGACGCGGGATCCACCTGGCCCCTTGGTCTGATCGTTCACCATTCCATGGAATACGTTGCAGCCTGCCGATGCTTTTGCCGAACATGGCGCAACCAACAGCATAACCACCAAACAAATTGAGACAGGAGTTGAGGTCATATTTCGCCGACAGAAACCGAACAATGGGAACAGTCATATTCCGCTTAATGCCGTTAATCATGATACCAGAATTGGACCCCAGGTTTGTTGAAGTAGCCTCTGGGATGCGTCTTGTCGCCGCCCGTCATATGGCGGGCATCTATGACATAACGGCCAGCGGCGGAAATGGCGTCGCCACGGGGATCGTTGATGGAACCGGGGCGCACCATGGCGACGTGGCCGTGGCCGGGCAGTCCTGTATCGGGGCTGATGCTGGTGTTTTCCCAGATGACGATGGCAGGGTGGCCGGCGTCGGCCATTTCTTGGATCAAGCGCGCGTCAGCACGATGCCAGCCCTGCTGGCGGCCGGTGGTGTGCAGCCAAATGACCATGTCGTTGGCGGGTCTGATGGGAATCTCCGCGTTCATGGCGCGCGTGACATCCGAGACATAGATGTTGCAGAACGTGTCGGCGCCAGCCTCGTAGCGCGCCGCGTGCACAACATCGAACTGCTTGATAACGTTGAAGTAGTTGTAGGCACTGCGGTCGGATTCGTCGCTCGGCAACGGGGCGTCGATAGGGGAGTAGCGATCGGCGTCCCGGGTGCCCTGCAGCTTGCGGGCGAATTCCGCCTTTATTTTCTGCTGATTGAACGCCTTGCTGGCGGCGATGTGCCGCTCAAGGCTTGCCGACAGGTCGGCTTGAGCCTGGGTGCAAGCGATGTCCTGAGCGCTGCCCTCCTCGACGCTGTCGCACTGGGCGTTATGAGCCTGTACTTGTCTCCACAAGGTGCCCCTTGCTGTCTCCAGGGCCTGACGGCGTTCCACCAGCGACGGATCGGCCTGGGCCAAAGGCGCCGGGATTTCCAGCAGCGCAGGAATGTCGGCCGCAAACACTGGAAGTGATTGCAAGAACAGCAGAATGCCCACGAAGCGCCCACAACGGACACGGGAGCTGCCTTTCGCCATCGTTTCCGTCATCGTGGTGCGCCCCCACCGCTTTCCTTGGCTTTGGCGTCTTCGTTCCAGGTGATGCCGCGATCGACCACCAATTTCTTCACTTTCTTTTGTGCTCCATCCTGATCGACCGAGTATCCTTTTATCTGATTCTTCAGACTTTCCATTTCAGCCGCCAGGACTTTGCTGTCTCCGTCCCCGGCCTTGATTTTCCGTTCGACGGTTGCAAGTTGGCTGTTGGCGTCGTCCTTGAGGCCGTCGAGATGACGAACCCAGTCGAGAAGCGACCGCACCTGCGGATCACCAAGGACCCGCTCGCGGGACGCTTCGGGCACATGGGACAGCATCAAGCCGGCGGTATGGGACAGACTGTGGATTTCCGGAACTTTGACATCAACGGCGCCATCCGCTTCCGCCACTGTGTCGAACCCTTTGCCCGCCTGATGGGCCGCCGCCTGTTTGTCTTGTACGCCACCGCTCGCGGCGGCCGTCATGGCGTCCCGACCGCGCGCCTGGATGGCGCCGAGTTCACTCTTGGCCGAGTGGTCGACCGCTCCTGCCGGATTGCTGCCTTGTGAAAGCCCGGCGTCGCCGGGCGCCACGGACGCCGTTGTCCCATTGAAACGAACGGACTCCGGGCTGCTGGAAAACATGCCGCTCATCGACGACCACAGTTTTTTGCCCTGATAGGCCAGATCGCGCCCGCCGGCGGCTTCGATATGGGCGATCTGGTTGCGGAAGACTTCGGCTTCAGGCAGCAGCCCGGCAGCGTCCCGGGCTTTGGCCATGGCCAACTCGTAATCGCCACGGGATTCCGCGATGGTCGATTCGACATAGGCCAGATTGGCGCGGTACACCTTGGAGTCCGGATTCAAGACCGCCGCCGTGCGGAATTTTTCCAGGGCGGCCGCATAATCCTTGGCGCGGAAACTCTGGGCACCGCTGTCGTTCAATCCGTGGGCGCTCTCCTGCATCCTTCTGTCCATCCGTCCGTCCAGGCTGACCGCTTCCTTCGCTTTGGCCGCGGCGCGGGTCCAATCGCCGCCGGCCAAAGCCATGTCGACCTCGTCGGCCGCCACCTTCGCCTTCATGAACCCGTTCTGCGGGTCAAGCGCCAGAGCCGCACGGTCCTTCTCCAGCGCGCCGACATAATTCCGGCTTTCTCTCAGTTGGTCGGCCTGCGTCAACAATTGTCGCGCTTGCCCGTGCATCTGCTGGGTGGTGGCGGCGCGCTCGACACGGGTCCGCCAGTCAAGAAGGGACGGGCTGGAGTCGATGGCCGTGGCCTGCCCGGCCTTGGCGACGGCGCGCCGGTAATCGCCGGCCGCCCAGGCGAGACGCGCCTCAAGATAAGGAATTTTTGCCCGCACATAGGCGTTTCCCGGTTCCGCATAGGTCAATGCCGACTTCCATCGAACCAGAGCCGCCTGCAGGTCGCCGCGTTCCTCCAGGGCCTCGGCATCCTGGGCCAGACGCGATATCTGCTCGCTCCGCGCCAACTGCGCCGTCCATTCGCCGCGAAGCCGCGCAACCGTTTCCTCGGCGAATTGAAGGTCGCGCTTGATGCCTTCGTCATCCGGAGTCAGGGTCAGCGCTTCCCGCAATTCCCGAGCGGCCTTGTCCAGCCAGCCGAGGTTATGGTGCCCCGAGCTGAGCCCGGCGTTGTAATCATTGATTGCCGCCTTGGCGGACGCATGCAGGGCACTGGCGACATTGCGGCGATAGTTCGGTTCGTTGGGATCGAGGGACAGGGCCGCCCTGAATTGCCGAAGGGCATCCTTGTAGTCTCCTTGCTCAAACAGGGCCCGTCCGTTTTCGTTGAGATCATAAGCCCGCCGCGCGGGCGAAACGTTGACCGAGGGAACATTGGTGGTTCCACCACCCCCACTCCCACCACCCCCACCGCTACCGCCAGTCCCCAGGCACCAAGTCCGGCAATCGGTGCCTTGCGGCATGACGGTGTATTGGCCGTTGCAATAGCACTGCACAACGTCGATTTCACGTTGGGTCCCTGTCGAACCAAAACCGGTCCCGGAATGAAAGCCGGTCCCTGAACTTGGGCCGAAACCGGTGCTGGGGCCGAAGCCGGTGCTGGGACCAAAGCCGGTATTGGGACCGAAGCCCGTGGTCGAGGACTCGGTCCAACCGCTGGTGGGCCACAAGGCCATGCAAAAGAAAATGGCCGCCAACCAAGTGATGCTGAGAACAGGTCTCATGCCCATCTCCCCGAAGAAGAGCAATCCGGTCGGTAGAAAACATGATACCATTTTTCTACCGCGAGCTCGATTGCTTTCGCCCCGCAGGCCTCGGTGATGGCGCACCAAGACAAAGGCCGCCCTGTCGCCAGGGCGGCCCCGTTTTCCGTTATCTCGTCGGAGAGATCAGTGCTGGTCGGCCCAGATCCTTCGCTTCAGGGCGTAGAACAACACGGTCATAACGAAGACGAAAAGCAGCGTCTTGATGCCCAAGCTATGGCGCTGATCCAACTCGGGTTCGGCCCCCCAATTGAGGAAGGCCACGGCGTCCTTGGCGATCTGTTCCTTGGTCGCTTTGGTGCCATCGGCGTAGGTCACCTGCTCGTCGCTGATCGGCGGCGGCATGGCGATCTGATGGCCTGGGAACGCCGTGTTGTAATACATCCCATCGGGAATGGTGACGCCTTCCGGCGGCGTATCCTTGAATCCGGTCAGAACGCCGTAGATATAGTCGGGGCCGCCGGCGCGCGCCTTGGTGATCAGGGACAGATCGGGCGGCAGGGCGCCGTTGTTGCCGACACGCGCCGCCTGGTCGTTGGGGAACGGCGACACAAAGCGGTCGGACGGACGCGCCGGCCGGGAATACATGTCGCCTTGGTCGTTGGGGCCGTCCTGAACCTGTTTCTCGGCGGCGATCGCCTTGGTCTCGTCTTCCGAGAAGCCGAGAGCGGCGAGGTTCCGATAAGCCAACAGTTTCATCGCATGGCAGTTCGAGCAGATTTCCCGATAGACCTGGAACCCGCGCCGCAACTGCGCTTTGTCATATTGGCCAAACGGACCATGCCAGGACCAGCTTTGGTGCTCCAGCGCCGGCCCCTCGTCGGCCAGGGCCGGAACCGCGACGGCCAGGACGACCGCCGCGAATGTGGACGTCAGGAACTTACGCATTACGCCTTCTCCATCGGCTGAGCAGCGTGACCGGCAGACGCGCCCTTGAGCACGGGAGCGGCGATGCTTTGCGGCAACGGCTTCGGCTTCTCCAGCTTGCCAAGAACCCACAGCAAGGGAAAGAACAGGAAATAGGCCGCCGTGGCAACCCGGCCGACCAGTACGATTTGGCCTTCCGGAGGTTGGGACCCGCAATAGCCAAGAACCAGGCAGACCACCAGGAAGATCCAGAAAACCTGTTTGAAGATCGGGCGGAATTTCGCGGAACGCACCTTCGAGCTGTCGATCCAAGGCAGGAAGAACAAGATGATGATGGCGCCGAACATGGCCACCACACCGCCCAGTTTATCGGGAATCGCCCTTAAGATCGCGTAGAACGGCAGGAAATACCATTCCGGCTTGATATGGGGCGGCGTCACCATCGGATTGGCCGGAACATAGTTATCGGGATCCCCGAACAGATTCGGGTCGAAAAAGACGACGGACAGATAGATCAGCAGCAGCACGCCAATGCCGAACAGATCCTTGATGGTGTAGTAGGGATGGAAGGGAATGGTGTCCTGCGGCCCCTTCACATCGATCCCCAACGG
>DATNIV010000097.1:0-13090 GCA_035604255.1 Telmatospirillum sp.
AGGCCCACCGCCACCCAGGCGCGGGCCTTCGAACTCCTCGGCGTCAAGCCGGAGTGTACCCAGTAACGCACCCCTCGCGCGATCTAAAATCACGCGATATCAAATGCTTGCGTTTATCCATAAAGGGAAGTTCAGTCTAAAACCATCCGGGTTACGGCTTCCCATCCAAATCCCAAATCTTGAGACTGACCGGCTTGCCGCGGGAATAGTTGAGTCCATCGACTTGGCCGATCAGGTGGACGCGGCGTCCGGCGGCGCTGATGGTGGTCTGGAAGGCGGCGTCCTCCGTCTCCTCGACCACGGCCACCGCATCGGGTGTGGCGAGCAGGAAACGTCCGGCGGCGTCGCCACCGATCAGACGGGTCTGGGTCCCCAGCAGAAAAACCAGGCTGGGTTCATGAAATCCCGCCGCCGCCGTCGGTGTTCCGGGGGGCAGCAAGGCCGCGATGCGTTGCGAGACCCACATGCGATCGAGGCTGGGCAATAAGGTCTGGAAGGCCAGGCCGTAGGTGACCAGCGCCCCGACGATGGACCAGACGACCGCCGCCTGGACCCGCCCGCGCCAGGCCAGGGTCGCCGGCAACAGGCCGCTGATCACGGCGGCCAGCGCGGCGGGCGCCGACAGCCAAGAGAAGCCTTCCCCCAGACGAGTCGGTGCGAAGACGAACACGCCCGCCAGGGCAATCCCCACCAGCGCCCAGATGCCGTAAAACACCTTGGCCCAAGGGCGGCGCAGCACGCCGTCGTTGGCAATCACGGCGATTCCCGCCAACAAGGCCAAGGCTGGATAGGTTGGCAGGACATAGTGAGGCAATTTGGTCGGGACCGCTTCGAAGAGGATCCATGCCGGCACGATCCAGGCCAGGCAAAAACGCAAAGCGGAGGCATGACGCGCTTGGACCGCTCGGACGAAACCGGGAAGGACGAAGAGGGACGCCGGCCAAAAGGTGGCGGTCATCAGCAGCAGAAAATATCCGGGCGACGCGCCATGGCTTTCCTGAGCGCCGAGCAATTTGGGCAGGAGATCGCTCTTGACCGCCTGACCAATGAATTGACCTTCGGTGGCCGTGCTGATGGCGGCGACCCAAGGGCCGACCATGGCGGCGACCACCAGCAGCCCGGTCAGGGGGCGCAGGCCCTTGATCCAGCCGATCCGCCGGTCGGCGATCCACAGGCTGGCCACTGTCAGCAGGCTGATCAGGGGAACGATCGGCCCCTTGATGAGAATTCCCAGTCCTTGCGCCACCCAGAAGGTGAGGATGAGGCCTTGTCCCGGGCGTTTCGCCGCTCCGCGCGAGGCCATGTACAATTTTGCCAGAACGCCTTGGGCGGCAACCACCGCGGCCAGTTGCACGGCGTCTGTTTTGGCCTGATGGGCTTCGCTGACCAGGATGAAGGCGCCCGAGAGCAATGCGGCGCCGACCAGCGCGGCCGGTCGGCCGACCAGACCTTGGCCAAAATAAAAGGTGAGCAGCACCGCGCCCAAGGCACCGAGGACAGACGGTAGCCGATAAGCCCAGATGGACCGTTCGGCGCCGAGAAGGCGGGCGCTGGCCGCTTGCAGCCAATAAATCCCCACGGGCTTTTTCGCCCGCGACTCATCTTGAAATTGGATCCGGATATAGTCGCCGCTTTCCAGCATCTGATGCGACGCCTGGGCAAACCGCGATTCATCGCGGTCGATCGGCGGAATGGTCGCCAGGCCGGGCAGGTAAAAAGCGAGCGAAAGAACGATCAGCAGAAAGTAAGGGCGCAAGCCGCTGGTAAGCCGTAACACGAACGGGTGTCCTTCAAGCGATTCCCGGGGCAGACATCCGCAAACCGAAATCGCGGGGACAGGCTCGCGATCAAGGAGTGGTATCCGTTTTCCCGTCACCCCCGGGCTTGACCCGGGGGTCCATGGATTGCCGGGTCAAGCCCGGCAATGACGAAAAATAGCGTGATTCGATTGGCTCGTGTCGAATTTTTATACGATCACCGCGTTGGAACGGGTTTTTCGCCTGTGTAGTCGTAGAACCCGCGGTTGGTTTTACGGCCCAGCCAGCCGGCTTCGACATATTTCACCAAAAGCGGGCAGGGACGATATTTGCTGTCGGCTAAGCCTTCGTGCAAAACCTGCATGACCGACAGGCAGACGTCCAGGCCGATGAAGTCGGCCAGTTCCAACGGTCCCATGGGGTGGTTGGCGCCCAGTTTCATCGCATTGTCGATGCTTTCCACGGATCCCACCCCTTCGTAAAGGGTGTAAACCGCCTCATTGATCATCGGCAACAAGATGCGGTTGACGATGAAGGCGGGAAAGTCCTCGGCGCTGACCGAGGTTTTGCCCATGCGGGCGACCAGGTCACGCACCGTGGCGAATGTTTCTTCCGCTGTGGCGATGCCGCGGATCAACTCGACCAGGGCCATGACCGGCACCGGATTCATGAAATGCATGCCCATGAACCGGGCCGGCCGGTCGGTGGCGGCGCCCAGACGGGTGATCGAGATCGACGAGGTGTTCGACGCCACATAGGCTTCGGGCTTCAAAACCGGACAGAGTTTGGCCAGGATTTGCTTTTTGACGGCTTCATTCTCGGTCGCCGCTTCGATGACAAGATCGCAATCGGCAAAAAGTCCATAATCCGTGCCGGTTTCGATCCGGGCCAGGGCGGCGGCCTTTCCCTCGGCCGAGAGAAGGCCTTTGGTGACCTGCCGATCCAGATTCCTGCCGATGGTTGCCATCCCTTTGGCCAAGGCCGCGTCGGCGACATCGACCAGTTTGACCGAGAAACCGGAAACGGCGCAAACATGAGCGACGCCATTGCCCATCTGCCCCGCACCGATGACACCAATGGTTCGGATCGCGCTGGAATCTCCCCGTGGGGGCAGAGTGGACTGTTTGATCACTTGCTTAACTCCGCTGCGAGTTCGGGCAACGCCTGGAACAGATCGGCCACCAAGCCATAATCCGCCACCTGGAAGATCGGCGCTTCTTCATCTTTGTTGATGGCGACGATCACTTTGCTGTCTTTCATTCCGGCGACATGTTGGATCGCTCCGGAAATGGCGACGGCGATATAGAGATCGGGGGCGACGATCTTGCCGGTTTGGCCGATCTGCAGATCGTTCGAAATAAAGCCGGCGTCGACGGCGGCGCGACTGGCGCCGATGGCGGCGCCCAATTTATCGGCCACCGTTTCCAGCAGCTGGAAATTGTCCCCCGAACCCATGCCGCGGCCACCGGCGAGGATGATTTTGGCGGCGGTCAATTCCGGTCGCTCGGATTTGGAGATTTGCTGGTCGATGAAGGTGGAGGTGGCGGGGTTCTCGGCCGAGGCGATCGCTTCGATAGGCGCGTTGCCGCCATCGCTTTTCGCGGCTTCGAAGGCGGTGGCGCGCACCGTGATGACCTTGATCGCGTCTTTGCTCTGCACGGTTGCCAAGGCGTTGCCGGCATAGATCGGGCGCACGAAGGTGTCCGGCGAAATGACGGCGGAGATCTCTGAAATCTGCGCGACATCCAGCAAAGCGGCGACCCTCGGCAGGACGTTTTTGCCCATTGTGGTGGCCGGGGTGAGAATGGCCTGGAAATCGCGACCGATCGAGACGATCAAGAGAGACAGCGGTTCGGCCAGGCCATGGGCGTAAATGGCATCGTCGGCCAAGAGTACCTTGGCGACGCCGGCAATTTTGGCGCCGGCCTCGGCGACGGCTTGAGCCGCGTGCCCGGCAACCAGCAAGTGAATATCGCCGCCCAATTGCTGGGCTGCCGCGATCGTGTTGAGTGTCGCCGACTTCAGGGCGACATTGTCATGTTCGGCAATGACCAGGACGCTCATAGTCAGATCACCTTCGCTTCATTTTTCAGTTTGCTGACCAATTCAGCGACGCTTCCCACTTTGACACCGGCTTTTCGGTGTGTCGGCTCTTCGACCTTGAGCGTGACCAGGCGGGGAGACGCGTCAACACCGAGATCAGCGGGCGACAGCGTGTCGATCGGCTTCTTCTTCGCCTTCATGATATTGGGCAAGGACGCGTAGCGCGGCTCGTTGAGGCGCAAATCGACCGTGATGACGGCCGGCAGCGAAAGCGAAATCT
Source organism: Telmatospirillum sp. (assembly GCA_035604255.1). GTDB lineage: Bacteria > Pseudomonadota > Alphaproteobacteria > Rhodospirillales > Magnetospirillaceae > Telmatospirillum. Next base: position 4,081 of record DATNIV010000097.1, read on the forward strand.
TTTCCATGCCGCCGTCGATTTCCCGGGTGACTTCGGCCTTGCCGCCATCGATCGTCAGTTTCGAGGCGAAGGTGCCCTGCGGCCATCCCAATAAGGCGGCCAGCATCTGTCCCGTTTGATTGGAATCGTCGTCGATCGCCTGCTTGCCGACGATGATCAGCGAGGGCGATTCCTTGGCGACGATGGCTTTCAGCAGTTTGGCGACGGCCAAAGGCTGCAATTCGGTGTCGCTGCCGACCAGGATGCCGCGGTCGGCTCCCATGGCGAGCGCCGTCCGGATGGTGTCCTGAGCCTGCGGCGGCCCCATCGAAACCACGACGATCTCGGACGCTTTGCCTGCTTCCTTAAGGCGAACCGCTTCTTCGACGGCGCTTTCGTCAAAGGGGTTCATGGTAAATTTGACGTTGTTGGTGTCGACCCCCGTGCCATCCGCTTTGACGCGAATCTTGACGTTGTAGTCGACCACACGTTTGACAGCCACCAGGACCTTCATGGGACCTCTTTTTCAGTTCGAGCTGCCTGTCGGCGGCTCTTATGGTTGCGCGGACGAGGGCGATTGTCCCACCCCTCCCTATTGCACTGCACAATATGGCGGAGCCGATTTATTGTCAACGCTCGCCCAATTCATCTTCACTTTATCGGTTCTCTCCTGGAATCCATAAAATGTCTTTGTTTTCATCTTTGTTCAGGTAACGGGCCAGTACAAAGAGATGGTCGGAAAGCCTGTTGATATAAGCGATGGACAGCGGATTGACCGGTTCGTTCTCGGCCAACTGGCAAATCAATCTTTCGGCCCGCCGAACGATGGTGCGACCGAGATGCAACTGAGCCGCCGCCGGCGTTCCGCCGGGAAGGATAAAACTGGACAAGGGGGCCAAGGTGGCATTCATCTCATCGATTTCCTGCTCCAGGCGGTCAATCTGCGGTTGGGCTATTCGCAATTTGGGGGCAGCATCCGGCTTTTGCGGAACACAGAGATCGGCCCCCAGATCGAAGAGGTCGTTTTGAATACGTCGCAACATGGCATCGCCGGCCAAGGCGTCGTCGGTCGATGTCTCGGCGGTATGCAGGCGGGCCAGTCCAATCACCGCATTGGCTTCATCGACCGTTCCATAAGCCTCCACGCGCAAATCATGCTTCACGACGCGGCTCCCATCACCGAGGGATGTCTTGCCCTTGTCGCCGCCCCGGGTATAGATGCGTGTTAGTCGCACCATGGCCGTTTTTCCTTCAATAAGACGAATGTTCGACGACATGTTATAGCGCCAGACCGGCGAATGGCTATAATCGCCCGCAACAATCAGATTAAGGGTTCCATGCGTTTCTCCCCCATCCTCAGCTTCTATATCAGCCGCCATTTTCTGATGGCGTTCCTCGGTGCGCTGGGGGTGATTATGGGGCTGATCTTCCTGTTCGATATCATCGAGTTGATGCGCCGGACGGCGACTCATGCCGAGATCGGCTTTAGCCTCGTCCTTGAGATGGCGTTGTTCAAGCTGCCGCAGATGGTGCAGTTGATCTTGCCCTTTGCGGTGATGATCGGTGCCATGGCGGCCTTTTGGACGATGACGCGCTCGCGCGAACTGGTGGTCACCCGCTCCGTCGGCGTTTCGGCGTGGGAGATCCTGGCGCCGGTGATGGTCGTGGTCATGTGCATCGGCGTGATCAATGTCGTCGCCTTCAACCCGTTGGCGGCGACACTCTATAAACGCTATGAGCAGTTGCAGGACCAGATGTTGCTGCGGAGCAGCAACAGCCCCTTGGTCGTCGGCGAGAGCGGCCTGTGGCTGCGCGAAACCCATGGGGACGAACAAGTGGTCGTGCATGCCAATGCCGTTCGTCAGGAAGGGTTCGATCTTCGTCTGCGCGAGGTCAGCGTTTATGTGGCCGGCGCCAACGAGCATTTTCTCTATGGCATCGAGGCCGCGCTGGGGGAGTTGGACAATGGGGTCTTCCATCTGACCAAGGTCCGTCTCTTGCGGCCCGGGCGACCGGTCGAGTTCGTGCCTACCTACGATCTGGCCACGCAGCTGACGCTGGCCAAGATCCAGGATAACTTCGCGTCTCCCGAGACCATTTCCTTCTGGGAGTTGCCGGGCTTTATCAATTTCTTCGAAAGCGCCGGATTCTCGGCCAATCGCCAGAAACTCTATTTTCAAACCTTGCTGTCTTCGCCCTTGCTGCTGATCAGCATGGTGCTGGTGGCGGCCGCGTTTTCCTTGAAGCCCGATCTGCGCTCCGGCGGCATTCTGGTTCGCCTGATTGGTGGCGTGGTCTCCGGGTTCGTCTTTTATTTCTTTTCGAAAGTGGTTTACGCCCTGGGCTTGTCGGCGACCTTGCCGGTGGTTCTGGCGGCCTGGACGCCGGCGACGGTGACCGGCCTGGTCGGCCTCGCCGTTCTCTTCCACCTGGAAGACGGCTGAAAGCTCTGACCGCATGAATGGCTTATGGGCGACCATATCGTCCCGTCTCAGTCTCATTTTCCGCCGTTTCTCGATTCAGTCGGTTCACCACGAAGACGCGAAGAACACGAAGATTTCTCAATGTTAAAATAGAGGGGGGTGTTACCCGTACTCGCGGTGATCGTCGCGATAGCGTCACCTTCATTGTTTTTCCTTCGTGCTCTTCGTGTCTTCGTGGTGAAACTGCTTCTAATTCCGCCCGCCCAGCAAGCCGCGGGCGATCACTTGGGCTTGGATTTCGGCGGCGCCTTCGAAAATATTAAGCACGCGGGCATCGCAGAGAATGCGGCTGATCGGATATTCTTCGGCATATCCGTTGCCGCCGTGGATCTGCAACGCGTTGTCGGCATTCGACCAGGCGACGCGGGCGGCCAAAAGCTTGGCCATTCCGGCTTCGATGTCGCAGCGGCGGTCGCTGTCCTTTTCGCGGGCGGCAAAATAGGTGAGCTGACGAACCAGCATCGTTTCCACGGCCATCCAGGCGATCTTGCCGGACACCCGCGGGAAGACGAACAGCGGTTTGCCGAATTGAATGCGTTCCCGCGCATAGCTTAAGCCCACCTCCATGGCGCTTTGCGCCACGCCGACGGCGCGGGCCGCCGTTTGGATCCGCGCCGATTCGAAGGTCGCCATCAATTGCTTGAAGCCTTGTCCTTCGGCGCCGCCCAAAAGATTGGCGGCGGGCACTTCGAAGTCATCGAACCCCAGCTCATATTCCTTCATGCCGCGATAACCCAGGACCTTGATTTCGCCGCCGCTCATGCCCGCCGCCGGGAAAGGATCCGTTTCCGTGCCGCGTGGCTTTTCGGCCAGCAGCATGGACAGGCCTTTCCAATCCGTACTTTGCGGGTCGGTGCGGACCAGCAGGACCATCAGGTCGGATCGCGCGGCATGGGTGATCCAGGTTTTCGCCCCCGTGACCTTGTAGACATCGCCTTGGCGGATCGCCCGGGTCTTCAACGCGCCAAGGTCGGAGCCGGTGTTGGGTTCGGTGAAGACGGCGGTCGGCAGAATTTCCCCGGAGGCCAATTTCGGCAAATAACGCTTTTTCTGTTCTTCGGTCCCGCCGAGGCGGATGAGTTCGGCCGCGATTTCCGAACGGGTCCCCAGAGAGCCGACGCCGATGAATCCGCGCGACAATTCCTCGGTGACCACGCACATCGCCGTCTTGCCCATGCCCAGTCCGTCGTAATCTTCCGGAACCGACAGGCCGAAGACGCCAAGCTCGGCCATCGCTTCGACCACCGCAAGAGGGATCAATTCGTCGCGCAGGTGCCAGCCCTGCGCATGCGGAACCACTTGCTCTTCGGCAAAGCGACGGAACTGCTCGCGGATCAATTCCAGCGTTTCGTCTGCCAGCCCCAAGGCGCCGAAATGCTGGCCATCGCCGATCTCTTCGGCGATTTTGCGGCGAACCGTCTCCGTGTTGCCCTCGTCGCGGAGGAGGATGATCGCCGGAGTCGTCAGGCTTTCGACGCTGCTGCCGTCGAGACCGAAATCGCGGAGACGGGCAATTTCCGTCTGGCTCATCGGGATTCCGCCAAAGATCTGATTCAGATATTCGCCAAAGGCCGATTGCAGGATCAGCCGTTCCAGGGAGCCCAACTGGCCGATGGCCTGCAAGCGTTCGGCCCAGTGCAGCAACTGGGTCAATCCCTCGATGTAGGTGGAGAGCCAGGCAAAGCCGTGGGCGGCGAATTGATGCGTCTCCAGGAGATCGGCTTCGATCTTGCCCTGGGGCGCCACCAAAGCCGTGACGCCCTTGCGGGCGGACGCCTGAAGGGTGCGGAGCGCCAGAGCGGCCTCGGCGCAGAGCGACAAAAGGTCGGGAAGAGAAGCGTTTTTCTGGTCCATGATCATCCCTCGATGCACTCTTCCAACGTCCGGCGGCCAGGCTTCTTCGCCTGAACCAGAACGGCCATGTTTCCCGGCTTATGCAGATTCGCCAGCATCTTCATGTGGGCCGCGGGGATCTCTTCCCAGGAGAAAATTTCGGACATGCAGGGGTCGATACGCCGCTCGATAACCAGTTGATTGGCCTGCGCCGCTTGCAACAGATTGGCGAAATGGCTGCCTTGGATGCGCTTTTGCCGCATCCAGACGAAGCGGGCGTCGAAGGTCAGATTGTATCCGGTGGTTCCGGCGCAGAACACCACCATGCCACCGCGCTTGACCACATTGCACGATACCGGGAAGGTCGCTTCGCCGGGATGTTCGAAGACGAAGTCGACGTCATTTCCCTTTCCGGTAATCTCCCAGATGGCTTTGCCGAATTCGCGCACCTTTTTCATATAGTCGCTGAAGGCTTGCGGATCGCCATCAATGTCGGGGAGTTGCCCCCAACAGTCGAATTTTCGCCGGTTGACCACGCCCTTGGCCCCGAGATTCATGACGAAATCTCGTTTGTCCTCCTCGGATATGACGCCGATGGCGTTGGCCCCCGAGACGGCGATCAATTGGATGGCCATCGAGCCCAGCCCGCCGGAGGCCCCCCAGACCAGCACATTGTGGCCTGGTCGCAGGATATGCGGGCGATGACCGAACAGCATGCGATAGGCGGTGGCCAGCGTTAGCACGTAACAGCCCGATTCCTCCCAGGTGAGGTGGCGCGGGCGCGGCATCACCTGCTGCGCTTGCACGCGGGTGAACTGCGCGAAAGAACCGTCCGGCGTCTCATAGCCCCAAATGCGTTGGCTGGGCGAGAACATCGGATCGCCACCATTGCATTCCTCGTCGTCACCGTCGGTCTGGTTGCAATGCACCACGACTTCGTCGCCGACCTTCCAGCGGTTGACCTTGGCGCCGACCTGCCAAATGACGCCGGCGGCATCGGACCCGGCGATATGATAGGGGGCCTTGTGATAGTCGAAGGGCGAAATCGGCTTGCCGAGAGCGGCCCACACGCCGTTGTAGTTGACGCCGGCGGCCATCACCATGACCAGGATCTCATGGGAGTCGATCTCCGGTGTGTCGACCACCTCACATTGCATTGCGACGTTCGGTTGACCATGGCGCTCGCGGCGAATGGCCCAGGCGTACATTTTCGGCGGAACATGGCCACGTGGCGGGATTTCGCCGATTTCATACAAGTCCTTGACCACTTCGCCCGGTGGGAGATCGATCACCTGCGTCGCTTTGCTCATTGTCGGCCACTCCTTACATCTCCGGGTCCAAGCCCTCGGTTGCGGGTAAACGCGTTGGTTGGGCGATCTGGACGGCGCCCTGTTCCCTGATGGCGATTCTTAGCGTTTTGTGTCTTTCTTCGCAATGCACAAAATGATAGTTTGTTGCGTACGATGAAGGTTACAAGAAATTTTTTTCCACAATTTGCCTAAGTGTTTGGACTCATTTAAAATTGCATCGAGGAATCGAGGGGGCGGGATGAGCGACGTGTTTTCTACCAAAGAGCGATTAGATGCGGCCCCGCGCGAAAAGCCCTGGCTGTTTCGGACCTATTCGGGGCATTCGTCGGCGCGGGAAAGCAATCGCCTCTATCGCACCAATCTCGCGCGGGGACAGACCGGGTTATCGGTCGCTTTCGATTTGCCGACACAGACGGGGTTCGATTCGGATCATCCGTTGGCGCGGGGCGAGGTCGGCAAGGTCGGTGTGCCGATCTGCCATCTGGGCGATATGGAGGCGCTGTTCGACGGTATTCCCTTGGGTCAGACCAACACGTCGATGACCATCAATGCGCCGGCGGCCTGGCTCTTGGCTTTGTATGTCGCCACCGCGGAGAAGCAGGGGGTGGCGCGTCCAGCCCTGGCCGGGACCACGCAGAACGATATCATCAAGGAATATCTGTCACGCGGAACCTATATTTTTCCGCCGGAACCGTCGTTGCGGCTGACCACCGACGTCATCGCCTTTGCCTATCGTGAGATTCCGAAATGGAATCCGATGAATGTTTGTTCCTACCATTTGCAGGAAGCCGGCGCGACGCCGGAGCAGGAACTGGCTTATGCTTTGGCGACGGCCATCGCCGTTTTGGATCGGGTCAAGGCGTCGGGCCAGATTCCCCTCGGTGAATTCGATTCATTGGTCGGTCGGATCAGCTTTTTCGTCAATGCCGGAATCCGCTTCGTCACCGAATTGTGCAAAATGCGGGCATTCGTAGATTTGTGGGACGAAATCTGTCTGAACCGCTATGGCGTCGCCGACGAAAAAATGCGTCGTTTCCGGTATGGGGTGCAGGTCAATTCCTTGGGCCTGACCGAGCAGCAACCGGAAAACAATGTCTATCGAATCTTGTTGGAGATGCTCTCGGTCGTTCTGTCGAAAAACGCCAGAGCGCGCGCCGTACAGTTGCCGGCGTGGAACGAGGCTTTGGGATTGCCGCGTCCGTGGGATCAGCAATGGTCGCTCAGGTTGCAGCAAATCGTCGCCTATGAGACGGATTTGTTGGAGTTCGGCGACATTTTCGACGGTTCGGCGGAAATCGCGCGCAAGGTCGATGTCTTGAAAGGCCAGGCGAGGGCGGAACTGGCGCGGCTCGACGCCATGGGCGGCGCGGTGGCGGCCGTTGAGTCGAGCTATATGAAACAGCGCCTGGTCGAATCCAACAGCCGGCGTCTCGCCGCGATCGAATCGGGGGCGCAGGTGGTGGTGGGCGTGAACCGCTTCGCCGAGGCGGCCGCCAGTCCGCTGGGCGGCGGCGACGGCGCCATCCTGACGGTGGATCCGAAAGCCGAAGCCGAACAAATCGCCCGTCTTCAGGCGTGGCGGGAGGGGCGAGACAAAAAGGCGGTGTCTGTTGCCCTGGAGTCGCTGGAGCGGGCGGCGAAGGACGATGTGAATATCATGGAGGCCTCGATCGCTTGCGCGCATGCCGGGGTCACTGGCGGTGAGTGGGCGGCAAGCCTGCGCCAGATTTTCGGCGAGTTTCGCGCGCCGACCGGCGTTGCGCGGGCAGGGATGCAGGGGCACGGCGGCGATTTGCAGGCTGTTCGCGACAAGGTCGCGCGGCTCAGCGATCAGTTGGGCCGGCGCATCAAGATATTGGTCGGCAAGCCGGGTCTGGATGGGCATTCCAATGGAGCCGAACAGATTGCCGTTCGTGCCAGAGACGCCGGGATGGAGGTGGTCTACGAAGGAATAAGGCTGACTCCGGCGCAAATCGTCAATGCCGCCTTGGAAGAAGGCGTGCATGTGGTCGGTCTGTCGATCCTCTCCGGATCGCATGTGTCGTTGGTGACGGACGTGTTGGAACGGATGAAGGCGTCGGGGCTTGGCGATATTCCGTTGATCGCCGGCGGCATCATCCCGCTGGAGGACGAGCAACGGTTGTTGGCTGCGGGATGCGCGCGGATCTATACGCCCAAGGATTATGATCTCACGGCGATCATGGGCGATATCGTCGATATCGTGGCCCGTCGGGCCGTAAGCTGAAAAATTTCCAGCCCGTCATGTGCTGGGAGCGGAGCGACGCGGCAATCCAGAGTGGCAGGCTGCCCTGGACTGCTTCGCTTGCGCTCGCAGTGACGGCATTTTCATCCGGGAGGCTGCACCGCGATCGGCGCCGATTCGGACACCACTTTGTCAGTGGCGAAAACGGCGTCGATTTCCGGCTTGAGGGAGTTCCGCAGGTAGGCAGCGACGCCTTTGCGGAATTCGGCTTTGAAAGGCGCCCAGGTGACATAGATGCTGCCATAGGCTTCGAACGCGATGACCTCTTGTGTATCGCGTGCCTGTCCGATGGCTTCGCCCAGATCGTCCGTCGCGCCCACATAGATCCATTTCGGGCGCACGCCACGATGCCACATCACATAGACGCCACCAATTCCGGACAGGCCCACTTCGGCCGGATGGAGGCGGAGCAACCGATGAAAATAGCCGCGTTCGTCACGCTGCCACGGAACGTCGGCAGGGTGGCCGCTCGATGTGAAGGGCGATGGTTCTTTCTTCCAAAATTGTAAAAACATCTTCTGCCAACCGCCTGTGGGCAATGCATCGCGGATGCCGGGCTGCTTCCGCTGAAGCGCTACGCCATTATAAAGAAAAATAGTTAAGGAGATCCCACCGTCAATGAGCGGTCTGACATTGATTGCTCACTGTCAGGGGGCCGGAGGTCCCACCGTCAGATGTGAACCGGAATTAGGCTAACTGTCCCGGGGGGGCTGCTTGGCCAGCCAGTCCATGACCTGCGGTGCAATCGCCTTACAGGTGATTTGTGCCGAAATGGCCAACTGGCTTTTTTCCTGCGTGACGTGCAACAGGCTTTCCACAAGTTTGCGCAAGACATCCTTGGCAAAAGCGGGGCGGGACAGCACAGGGCGAATTTTGTCGCCGAACGCGAACTTCATGGCGGCGATCAGAACGTCGGTCTTGTCGATGTTCAAACGCTGCATTTCTTCGAGATTTTCAGCGGCGATATAGCTTAGAACGTCGCCGTAAATACGCGCCATCGGCTTTTCCAACGCGGCGCAAACCATATAGAAGGTTTTGTCGCGGCAGAAGAATTCGAACGCGTGATCGCCGAGCGCTTGGCGGTAAAAGCCATACATATCCTTGGACCAGGTGGCGACGCCACCGATGGCTGCGGGGCGGAG
>DATNIV010000098.1:0-4523 GCA_035604255.1 Telmatospirillum sp.
GTAATGTTGGCTTCTCTTTCGAGAGTCTTAATGAGGCCAAAGAAGACGTCAAGTTTATTCTCTTGTAGAGACGCAATGATTCGCGGCAGGGGCTGGAAAAATTCTTGACCGCTGAACTTGATGGATGGATCCATGGCTTCAATAGCGTTGATGATGTCGATGGCGATGCCCTTCATTTTACCATCTTCAAGATAGTACTTCGGGGGGTGATTCTCCGCCGCCGTCCGCAATTCAGTCGCGGATGTCCCGTGCAAAGCCAATGATATGAGGACGATCGACAGCAGGACTCTCATTTGGCCGCTCCTTCGCTCGGATTCTTTGAGTTTGTGATGATCCGGCCCGGAACATCCGCCAGAGGCGGCGGAAGAGTAGTTTGCATTCTTGGGTATTCACATGCCTGATACTGGTCATGTCTAAGTTTCTACCCATCTTTTATATACCACAAATACTATATATCGCCGAGTATATTTCATCTATCGATGGGACTGCTTCTGATATTTCGAGACAACAGGGCATCGCCGAAGCGTTGCGCTCAACCCGTTTTCCGGCAATGGAAGGCGGCTGTCACATAGGGGAATGTCACGATGTCCTGGCCCGCGAGGTCCGGCGATGTGGCGATCAGTGTCCGAATCTTCGTGACGAGCGCGGCTTGATCCGCAGGCGGCAGCGCGGCAATGAAGCTGACGGAGAGGATGCGATCGACGATGACCCGTTCCGCGGCGCCGGTGTGGCCATGCGGAAAGTGGCGCTCAAGGAGGGGGCTGAATCCATCGGCGGGAAACAGGCGGCGCCATTCTCCGGTGTGATAGCGGGGGGTGTCGCCTTCGAAGGGGCCCATCAGGTCGGACAGCGCGGCGACCCAGCCGACCCGTTCGTCGCGCACATTCCAGATCAGGCCGAGCGCGCCGCTCGGCTTTAAGACGCGGCGGATTTCGGCGAGAGCGTCCCGGTTGGCAAACCAATGAAACGCCTGCGCACAGACCACCGCATCGACGGCGTTGTCGGCAAGCGGGATCGCGTTCGCCGAGCCTTCCTTCGCTTCGATGTCCGGATTCAGGCCGGTCAGCTGATCCAACATGGCGCGGACGGGGTCCACGGCGATGACAGCAGCACCGGTCGTCCGAAGACGCGGAATGAATTTTCCCGTGCCGGCTCCCAGGTCGAGGACGGTTTTGCCCGGGCCCAAGGCCAGATCGTTCCGGAGCCAATGGTCCACGTCCAGGGGGTAGTCGGGCCGCCCTTGCGCATAGGTGGCCGCGCCGGCGGTGAAACCGTCAGCGGCGCCGTGATGAACGTCCTGCATCGTCGGTCTCCAAAAAATTGCTTTAGTCGAAGGCGTAGGCGTCCATCGCCAGGACACCCAAGTCGATGCTGCCATGCAATCGCCGGCCCGGATGGCCTGGAGTGCCGGCGCCAAGGGCGACGAAAAGCGGTAGAAAATGCTCCTCACTCGGATGATTGCGCGTGGCCGAGGGCGCCAAGCGCCGGTAGGCCAGCAGGTCGTCGCGCTTGTCCTGCGCGATGGCGTCCGCCGTCCAATCCTGGAAGGCGCTGACCCAGGACGGCGTCGGCGCTCCGAGCGGATGGGCGAACACGTCGCGCAAGGAATGCGTTAAAGACCCCGATCCAACGATCAAGACGCCGTCCTCGCGCAAGGGCCGCAGGGCTTCGCCGATCGCCAGATGCGCCGCCGGTCCGCCGTCGGGCAACAGGGAAAGGGAGGCCACCGGAATGCTCGCTGCGGGGTACATCAGCTTGAGAGGCGCCCAGGCGCCATGGTCGAGGCCGCGCTGCTCGTCGATGACCGCAGGGCAGCCCGCCTCTTGCAGCAGTTGGACGGCTTTTCCCGCCAAGGCCGGGGCGCCGGGCGCCGGATAGGTCATCGCATAGAGTTCGGCGGGAAATCCGGAGAAGTCATAGATGGTTTTGGGCGCCATGGCGGCCGAGACTTTGGGGCCTCTGGCCTCCCAATGGGCGGAGGCGACGAGGATGGCGCTGGGGGTGGGGAGCTGTTGCCCGATTTGTTCCAGGAAATGCCGCGCCGGGACATCTTCGAGGATCAGGCTCGGCGCGCCGTGGGACAAAAACAAACTGGGAAATTTCGACATCTTGAAAGGCTTTCCTGCTTCGAATCATTCACCATATGGGATTCTCGGGCTATAAAACACCCTCGAACGGGATCGACATCGGGGCATTTCCGTCGCATCTTTCTGCGCGATGGCGAGAGCTGGAGACAACGATCCTATGGATGCTCAGGGGCTTGGCGTGCTATTGGGTTTTTTTGAATTTTGAGCCGGAACCGCAGAGGATATTGATGTCGTCATCCGTCGCCGTTTCACGACCATCATTTCTCGCCCTGTGGCTGATGGCCATCCGGCCCCGCACCCTCAGTCTCTCGGCGGTCCCGGTGGCGGTGGGCAGCGCGGTCGCCTGGAGCGGCGAAGGACTTGTCAATTGGCTGGCCATTCCCCTGGCGCTCTTTTCCGCCATGGCTATTCAAATTTGTTCGAACCTTTACAATGATGTGGCCGATCATGAGCGCGGCGCCGATGGTCCCGATCGCCTGGGGCCGCTGCGGGTGACGGCGGCCGGACTTCTCTCGCCGTCGCAAATGAAGCGGGGAGCGCTTGTCTTTTCGGTGATTGCCACAGTGGGAGGACTTGGTCTGGTCTGGATCGGCGGTTGGCCTATTTTATTGCTGGGGTTGGCCAGCCTGCTGGCGGCATGGGCCTATACCGGCGGTCCCCTGCCGATCGCCTATACGCCGTTCGGTGAAGTGTTCGTCCTGATATTTTTCGGGTTGGGCGCTGTCACCGGAACCACCTGGCTGCATCTGGGCCGATTGACGATGGCCTCGGTGTTGAGCGGGGTCGCCATCGGTTGTTTCGGCGCGGCGGTCCTGTTGGTCAACAATTATCGGGACGCGGCGGCGGACGCCCGCGCCGGGCGGCATACCTTGGCGATCACCGTCGGACCCCGGATGAGCTGTTGGCTTTACGCGCTGATCATGCTCTTTCCTTTCGCGTTGCTGCCGGTGCTCGACAGGCTGTTGCACGGCGGCCACGCCTGGGTGGCTTTGGGTGGGTTGCCGTTGGCTTTGCTGATGGTGCGACGGTTTTTCCGCGAGGCTCCCGGTCCGGCCTTCAATCGGATCCTTGGTCAGACGGCGCAGGTGCAGTTGGCCTATGGCGTCCTGCTTTGCCTGGGATTGGCCTTGTGATCCGGCTGGCGCTTCGCGCCCTTGTCCTCGTCCTGGCCCTCCACCTCTGGACGCCCGTCCAGGCTGACGATTTCGCCCTCCATCCGCTTGCCAAAACGGTTCCCTCCTTAAGCTTTACCGCTCAAGACGGCCAACAAGTCGGTCTCAACGCCTTCAAGGGCAAGGTGGTCGTGCTCGATTATTGGGCGACCTGGTGTGCGCCCTGTCGGGTCGAGTTTCCGCGTCTCGACCGACTGCAGGAGCGTCTGGGGGATAAAGGGCTGGCGGTCGTTGCCGTTTCGTTGGATCGAGGCGGACGGGTAGCGGTGGATCGATTCTACGACGAGATGCATGTCGCGCATTTGGCTAAATTCGTCGATCCGACCAGCGCCAGCGCTCGGGCCCTGGGGTTGCGCGGACTGCCGACCACTTTGGTTATCGATCGGCAGGGGCGCGAGGTGGCGCGTATCGAAGGAATGGCCGCCTGGGACGGTCCGGAAATCGGCAAAATCCTGGAAGCTTTGCTGGCCGGCGGGTGATCGACCCTCCGGGCGCCAACAGATAACGAGCGCATCTCTTGACGCGGCTGGCCTGCGGGTGCTTTTCTGCCTCTTCGGGCGCAGAAACAATCGGGGTCGTCATGCAGAATCACCGCACGGAGCGCTCTCGCCCCGTGGATCCACCGTTTTCACCGATCCTGCTGGCGGGCGTGGCCCTGAGCCCGGTGCCGCCGCGTCTCCTCCAACCGCTGTTCGATGCGATTCTGACGGTTGTCCGCCGTCGGCATCCCGACATTCTCGATCGCCTGGCGGCCTATCCGGATGCCGTGGTCGGCATCGATCCTGTCGATCTTCCGTTTGTTTTGCTGCTCGAGGTGCACCCCGATCATCCGCGGTTGACGGTCAAGCGGGATTTCGCCGGTGCGGCGGTGACGGCGGTGATCCGTGGTCCTCTGGCATTGCTGTTCGCCTTGGGTGAGGGGCGACTCGATGGCGATGCCGCTTTTTTCGCCCGAAATCTGGTTTTCGAAGGCGACACCGAGGTGGTGTTGGCGTTGCGCAATGCCGTCGATGGCGCCGGAATCGATCTGGAGGCCGATTTTGCCGCCACCGTGGGGCCGTTGGCGCAGCCGCTCTTACGCGTTGCCAAGGCCGGCGGCTGGTTGTTCGATCGGCTGTCGCATGACATGGATCTGGTGCGCCGCGCCTTGGTGGGGCAGACCCTCAAAGGGGCGGAGGCGCAATCGGCCCGCCTGAACGACCTGGAGGGGGAAGTCGCCACCTTGCGGCGCAGTCTGCGCCAGCGGGAGCAACGCTCATGACGA
>DATNIV010000099.1:0-2831 GCA_035604255.1 Telmatospirillum sp.
CCGCCGTGTCCCAACAATCCGCGGCAACCGACGACATCGGACATAACGCGACGCAGGCCGCCGATGGGGCCAGGCAAGTCTCCGGGTTCGTCGAGACGCTGGTCGATGTCACGGCCAAAGTCGGCACCGCCGCCACCACCGCGTCCAACGCCTCATCGAAGCTGGGCTCCCACTCCGCCGCATTGCGCGACGAGATACGGGGCTTCCTGGCCAATGTGCGAAGCTGAGACCGAAGAGGCGCTAAAGTCAACGGTCATGAGCCAATCGTTTGCCGGCCTTCGCAGCGACACAGGGGAGATAATAGCCGTCTTGCCAGGGTATTGCCCGTTCCCAGTTGACATTGCCTGCGATAGTCTCTTCTGAAAATCGAACGGGTGTCGCGGGCGATCCTGATCGTGATCGCCAGACTCCGGCAAACACTTAAGGACTGATCGATGAACAACGCCCCTTTGTTTCGCGGCACGATTTCTCCGGTTCCCACCATCTGGACAACCGAAGGACAGCTGGATCCCGTCGGCATGGGAAACATGCTGGATTTCGTCATCAACGGCGGTGCCGATGTCGTGTTCTGTTGCGGCAGCGCTGGTGAATTCAGTCAGATGAACGACGCCCAGCGGCGAGAGGTGGCCGAATTCACGGTCAAACATGTCGCGGGCCGCATACCGGTGCTGGTCGGCATCGCCTCCTGCAGCACCGATATGGCGATCGAATTCGGGCTGCACGCCAAAAAAATCGGCGCCGACGGTGTCGTAGCGGTCAATCCCTTTTACGCCATCTTATTGCCGGACAACATCGCGCTGCATTTCCGACGTCTGGCCGCAGCCCTCGATTTACCGATCATTCTCTACAATTTTCCGGCACTGACCGGGCAGGATTTGTCGCCGGCGATGATCCTTTCGCTGGCGCGGGAGTGTCCGAATATCGTGGGCGTGAAAGATACCACCGACACCTCGCGCCATATCCGCGACGTTATCGCCGCGGTGAAGCCCGTCCGACCGGATTTCGGGGTCTATGCCGGCTTCGACGAATATATGCTGGAAACGCTGATCATGGGCGGCGACGGCGGCTTCCCCTCGGCGCTCAATTTTGCCCCTCACATTCCCGTCGGACTATGGAAGGCGTTCCAAGCCAAGGATGGCGCCAAGCTCATAGAATTGCAGCGGCTTTTGTGCTTGTGCCCGCCGATGTTCAGCCTCGAATCGCCCTTTTACGCCGTGGTGAAAGAAGCGGCGAAACTGGCTGGAGTGAAGATTTCCACCCATGTTCTGCCGCCGGCCGTCCCCTTAAGCGACGCCAAGCGGGACAAGGTCAAGGAAACCCTGCGCCAACTCGCTGTGATTGACTAAGACCGTCGCTCAATTTCCAGGATCGTATATCGTCGTTTCATGGCAACCGCTTCGTCGTCCTCTTCCATGAACTTATCACGCGGCATCGCTTGGCTGATGGTCGCGGTGACGCTGTTCGTCTGCATGGACAGCGTCGCCAAATTCCTGACCACCCGCGTTTCCGTCGCTGAAATCGTGTGGGCGCGCTATGTTTTCCATCTTGGCGTCATGCTGCCGATGTTCCTGTGGTATGGACCGCGACGCCTCGTCGTTACGTCACGCCCTTGGCTGCAGATCACACGCTCGCTGATGCTTCTGGCCGTCACATGGTTGTTCAATCTGGGATTTCGCCATCTCCCTCTGGCCACGGTCACCGCCATCGGATTCGCCACGCCGCTGTTCGTCACGGCGCTGGCCGTTCCTCTCCTCAAGGAAAAGGTCGGTCCTCGGCGCTGGGCCGCGGTCCTGGTCGGGTTCGTCGGCGTGTTGGTGGTCGTGCGTCCCGGTGGCGACAATTTTGACTTTGCCGTGTTCTTTCCCTTGGCCGGCGCCGTGTGCAACGCGTGCTATCAGCTGGCCACCCGGGCGCTGACCGGGCGCGACAGCGCTTTGACCACCATTTTCTGGACGGGACTGGGCGGCTGCGCGGCCATGAGCCCGGTGATGCCATGGATCTGGCAAGCTCCGGATCTTCTGGAATGGTGCCTGCTGATCCTTTACGGCGTGCTGGGGTTTTTCTCCCACTACATGCTCATTCTGGCCTACCGCCATGCCGGCGCGTCGCTGCTCGCTCCGTTTTCCTATGTGCAGTTGGTGCTGGCCATTATCGCCGGCATCATCTTCTTCCATAACGCGCCCGACCAGTGGACGGTCCTTGGAACGGTCTTGATCTGCGGCAGCGGTCTCTATGTGTGGTACCGCCAGCGACAAGTGGCGGGCATGTCCTAAAGGCCACCGACCCTCAAGCCCGAGCGGCGCCTGAGCCCACGCGGCGAGCGGAGCGAAGGCGTCATATGAAGACTTGGGCTTTGGAGCGATTATTTCGCTCCAAAGCCCAAGAGGCCGTAACGTCTCTGGGTGTCAGACTCGCTCCAACGCCAAGGCGATGCCTTGCCCGACGCCGACGCACATCGTGACCAAGGCACGCTTGCCGCCGCTCTTTTCGAGAAATTGAACGGCTGATTGAACCAGCCGCACGCCACTCATGCCCAACGGATGGCCAAGAGCAATGGCCCCACCGTAAGGATTGACCCGCGGCGAATCGTCCGCCACAGCGAAGGCCCGCAAACATGCCAGGACCTGCGCGGCAAAGGCCTCGTTCAGTTCGATCACGTCAAAATCGTCGAAGGTCAGCTGCAGGCGCGCCAGCAGTTTCCGGCAGGCCGGTATCGGCCCTACTCCCATGATTCTGGGCGGCACGCCGGCCGTCGCCATCCCCAGAATGCGGGCTCGGGGACGCAGGCCATGCTCGCGCACGGCACCGGGAGACGCGACGATCACGGCCGC
>DATNIV010000100.1:0-2908 GCA_035604255.1 Telmatospirillum sp.
GTTTCAAGCGGCGGTCTGTCGCCCCTTCAACAGCTTGACGTCGGCCCAGGCTATCAGGTTCCCTTGGCCGAAACCTTCCGCCGGGAGACCGGCCTGCCGACCATCGCCGTCGGCCTGATCACCGAAGCGGAACAAGCGGAAGGGATCATCGCCGACGGCCGGGCCGATTTGGTCGCCCTGGCGCGCGGTATCCTCTACGACCCACGCTGGCCCTGGCACGCGGCGGCAAAACTGGGCGGCCAGGTCGCCGCGCCGAAACAATATTGGCGCAGCCAACCGCGAGGGTTATCCGACCTCTTCCGAGAGCCGTAATATCGCCGCAGCCCCTTCCTTCCCGCGCGTCGCACGCCATGTTCAAAGGAAGTTCTAAAAGTGGGGCCGCGACATGAACCGATCATCGCCAAAGGCGGACGACGCACCAAAGAGCATTCTTGCCGAACGACACGCGATCGGTCATGCGCACCATCCGCGGGTGGCGGAACCGACGGTGCGGTCTCTGCTGGCGAAAAGACAGGACGAGGTTCCCGTGGTCGGCGAGGACGCCATGGTGCTCGACGCCTTGGCCGTGATGACTGAATGCGATAGCGGCGCCGTCGTGGTGCTGTCGGAAAGCGGTCTGGCCGGCCTGTTTTCCGAACGGGACCATGCGCGGAACTG
Source organism: Telmatospirillum sp. (assembly GCA_035604255.1). GTDB lineage: Bacteria > Pseudomonadota > Alphaproteobacteria > Rhodospirillales > Magnetospirillaceae > Telmatospirillum. The sequence goes on from DATNIV010000100.1 coordinate 658, forward strand.
CCTGCTGGGCAACCGCACGGCCAGCAATACCCCGGTGACCGACCTCATGACCCGCGCGCTCGATTTCGCGACACCCGCGCAGTCGGTGGCGGACTGCCTGGCGCTGATGACCGAAAAGCGGCTCACCCACATTCCCGTCTTCGATCAAGGCAAGCTTGTCGGCCTGCTGTCCCGATCGGATCTGTTGGAGGCCCGCCTGGCTTTTCACGAGCGCGTTTTTCACGAAACGGAATTGGATCAAAAACTGCTGTTCCTGCGGGGAACCTATAGCTGTTAGCGCGCGGAATCCTCGTGACACAGAGGATTTAACAGCTTGATCGAGATTGTGCCAAGGCGACGTTGCCGGATAGGGTGGCGCCGACAGAACGCGAACAAAAAGCAATTGGGGAAAATCCGTGCGGTGCGTCGTCTATGTGCTCGGCAGCAACAACCGGCATGGCTGCCGGACCTATGTCGGTTGGACCGTAGATCTGGAGCGACGTCTATGCCAACACAATAACGGCACCGGGGCACGATCGACTCGGGGACGGACCTGGGTCCTGCTCTACGCCGAACCTTATGCGACGAAGCAAGAAGCGATGAGCCGCGAATGGTTTCTCAAGCGGGACCGGGCTTTGCGCAAAACGCTGGCACAAACCATCCCGCCTTTATAGTCAGTGGGTGACGGAACTGGGCGCCATCGCCACCACCGTCGTCTGCGACGGCTCGGGATAAAGTCCGAAAATCAAAGCGCCGACCATGATCAGGGCGGCGGCGGCAATCAGTTTTAGCGGATGAGTCTTCGACATAACGGATTTCCTTTCCGCCGACAGGCGTCGTAGGAGTACATAATTTTGCGGACCATTACTCCTTGCGGGAGCCTTCCAACGTCCTAATGATCTCGAAAATAGGGGCCAATATTGTCAAGAAGATGACGCGATTGTTTCGTCCTGTTTCAACGATGACAAAATATCGTCACAATTGATGGCACCATCTCCACAGGACTCTCAACGCTCCAGAGCAAGTTTCGATGACTCTCGCGCATCGAAACTTGCCCGAAGTCTCCCTCACCCCGCCAATATCGCGCGCAGCAGGCAAAGGCCTTCCCGGACCTCCGACGCCGTGCTGTTCAACGCCGGCATAAAACGCAAGGCGTGCGGGCGCGGAGCGTTGATCAGCAGTCCGCGATCCCTGGCGGTCTCGACCGTCTGGGACGCCACATCGGCGCCCAACTCCAACGCCAGCAAAAGCCCCTGCCCGCGCACTTCGCCCAACCCCAGCTCTCGCGACAGGCTTCTCAAGCCCTCCGCCAATTGATTGCCGATGGCCCGCGTTTCGTCCAGAAAGCCGGTCGACAACAGACTGCGGATCGCAGCCACGCCGGCGGCGCAACATAAGGGATTGCCGCAGAAGGTACCGCCTTGGTCGCCTGCCGAAAAGCAGGAGACCGCCTTTTTCGCCAGCAGGGCGGACAACGGAACGCCGCCGCCCAGGCCTTTGCCAAGCGTCATGATGTCGGGTTCGACGTCATACTGTTCATAGGCGAACAGCGTTCCGGTACGTCCGCATCCCGTTTGAACCTCATCGACAATCAGCAACAGGTCGTGCCGGTCGCACAGCGCCCGCAACTCCCGGAGGAACGCTTTGTCGGCCGGAATGACGCCGGCCTCGCCCTGAATGGGCTCCAGCATGATGGCGACGGTCTGCGGGCCGATGAGCGCGCGGACCGAGTCGAGATCATTGAGGGTGGCTTTCGGAAAGCCCGGAACCTGCGGCGCGAAAATCCGGTCCCAACCGGGTTTCCCGCTGCAGGACATGGTCGCCAGGGTCCGGCCGTGAAAGCCATTGCGGAAGGTAATGATCTCGAACGCGCCACCTTTGTGAAGCTGGCCCCATTTGCGCGCCAATTTGATGGCGCCTTCATTGGCCTCGGCGCCGGAACTGCCGAAGAAGACATGGTCGAAGCAGCTGTGCGCCGTCAATAGGTTGGAGAGTTCCAGGGCCGGCTCGTTATAGAACGCCGGGCTGGGATTGATCAGAGTGGCCGCCTGACGGGACACGGCCTCGGCGATGACGGCCGGCGCATGCCCCAGGCAGTTCACCGCCCAGCCTTGCACCCAGTCGAGATAGCGCTTGCCCTCTCGATCGAAAAGATAAGCCCCTTGCCCACGGCTGAACACGATGTCCGGCCGTTGGGTGATCGGCATCATGCTGTCGGTGGAAAAGACGGATTGATCAAGCATTTGAACCTCTTTTGACAAAAAAAAAGCCA
>DATNIV010000101.1:0-4267 GCA_035604255.1 Telmatospirillum sp.
GTGAAGTCCGGATTGCGCAGCGTGATCTGCACGGATTCCATATTGGTCATATCGACGCCGACTTCGCGTTCGATAACCCCGCCATTGGCCACTCGTCCGGACGTCGGTACGCCCTTGGTGACGGAGGCGGCGGCGCCCGAAGCCGAAAACCCCGAGGAAATCTGTCCCTGCGCGATCGCATACACTTCGCCGTCGGCGCCGACCAGCGGCGTGACCAGCAAGGTTCCGCCTGACAGGCTGGTGGAATCGCCAAGCGCGCTGACCGTGACATCGAGACGCGTTCCTTGCCGGCCATAAGCGGGGAGCGAGGCGGTGACGATAACGGCGGCAACGTCTTTGGGTTTCAGATTGAAGGTGCCTGTCGATGTGGTCGGGCGGCTGTTGACGCCCAGGCGTTCCAACATGGCGATCAACGATTGACGGGTGAATTCCGCATTGTCCAGGGTGTCGCCGGTGCCATTCAGGCCCACCACCAAGCCGTAGCCAACCAGCATATTGTCGCGCACGCCTTCAAAATTGGCGATGTCCTTGATGCGCGAACTGGCGTGAGCCGGAACGCTGGTGACCAGCATCGCAACCGCGGAAAAGGCGGCAATGAAGCCCTTGAGGACTGAAAACGGTCGGGCGCAAACCCTATTCATGGCAATGTCTCCGGCGCGTCCTTAAGTCCCGATGGTCTGGGAAAAGGCAATCAAGCGCTGACCTTCATGCGAATCGCGTGCCACCCGTAGAAAGTGCCGGAAACCCTTGCGGAGCGAAGGTTGGAGGGTGGCCAGCGGCAACTTCTTTCCGGGGATGGCGGCAATTTCTGCCCGAGGTTCGGTGCCTCTCTGCCCAGTGCCCTTGGGTCTCACCTACGCCGGCTCGTTGCGGATGCGGGGGCATTGGCGTCCGCCGCAAGATTTCCGCGCTTTCAACCGGACTCCACGCAGTGTACACTCCCACGCCAGAATCCTAGTCTTTGCAGGCAGATATGAAAGTTTCCGGTGTCGGAACAACAGCTGGATCGGGGCAGTCGCGCAAGACAGCCAAAACCGACAGGACGCCTTCCAGTGGTTTTGCGGAAAAGCTGGCCGAAACATTTGAGCCGGTCGAGGAAAGTCATGGCGTCGAGGCGCCTTCAGCCGTAGGCGGCATTGACGCTTTGTTGGCGGCGCAGGCGGTCGGCGATGTTCTTGATGGCGAAGAGCGCCGTCGGTTGGTGAAATATGGCGAAGACATGCTCGATAAGCTGGACGAAATCCGTCACGGCTTGCTCATGGGGGCTATCCCGAAAGAAAAACTGATCGCCTTGGCGCAGATGGTGCGGGCCAGGCGCGGACATGTGACGGATCCGCGGCTGTCCGCCGTCCTCGACGAAATCGAGCTGAGAGCCGAAGTCGAGCTTGCCAAACTGTCGATTCGTGGAAACTGAATCGGCGTTCTCAAGAGACGAAATTCATCTCAATCGGCACGCCGTGCATTCCTTCCTTGCGGGGACAGGGTTCGATCCTTATATTCCGCGGCGGAATTCGCACTCGAACGTGGGGAAGGCATGACAGTTACGCTTCCGCCGGATTATCGTCCTCGTGAAGACGAGCAGTTCATGAACGAATACCAGACGGAGTATTTCCGTCAAAAGCTGTTGCGCTGGCGCGGTGAGCTGTTGCGCGAATCTGATGAGACTCTCCAGCATTTGCAGGAAGGGGGGGCGCAGGAGGCGGATATCGCCGATCGCGCACAGACGGAAACAGATCGGTCGCTGGAACTCCGGACCCGTGACCGAGCCCGCAAGCTGATCGCCAAAATCGATGCCGCCCTCCAGCGGATCGAAGATGGAACCTACGGCTTTTGCGAGGAAACCCAAGAGCCGATCGGGGTTCGCCGTCTGGATGCTCGACCTATCGCGACCTTGTCTATCGAGGCGCAAGAGCGTCACGAACGGCTCGAACGCACGCATCGGGACGAGTGATCGCGAGAGCGTTTCGCGATCGATTCGGCCTCATTTGTTTCCGTCACCCCCGGGCTTGACTCGTGGGTCCTGAGGTGACGAAAGTTAGGGGCGAGCCCGCGTCGGCACGAATTTCTCTAAATCGGCCGCCACCTTTGCCATGACGCCGGACCAGTCGCCAGGCGTGCTTTGCCGGTAGAGGCGCATGCTCGGATACCAAGCTGTTGTCGTGGCATCAGGCAACCAGCGCCAATCCGGTGACGCATGGAGCAATGTCCAGACCGGTTTGCCCAAAGCTCCGGCCAGATGGGCGGCGGCCGTGTCGACGCTGATCACCAGGTCGAGGCAGTCAATGGCGGCCGCCAGGTCGTCGAAATCGGCGATCTGCGCGCCAAGATCGACGGCGATTGGGTTCGTGACGCCGGTGCTTGTGCCGTCGCGCTGCAGGCTGAACAAGGTCGCTCCCGGGATATTGGCCAAGGTGACGAGGTCCTCGATGGGGATGGCTCGTTTGGGATCATGGCCCGCCGCATTGCCCGCCCAGACGAGGCCAACCTTGAACGGAGCGCGACCGATCCGCTCCTGCCAAAGGGGAAGGCGTTTCGTCGAGGCCCGAAGGTAGGGGGCTGGCGTGGACACGCGATCGACGCCCAGGGCGAAGGCTAAGCTGGGAATGGCGATTTGCAGATCGAAAGCGGGAAGAGGCTGTCCCCATTCAACCACCTGCGAAACGCCGGGCAGGCGCCCGAGCAGCCCTGACAAGGGGGGGCGGCACTCCACGACCAGCCGACCGCCCAAGGCGGCGGTTTCGGGAAGATAACGGCAGAATTGCAAGACATCGCCGTAACCTTGTTCGGCGTGGGCCAGCAAGACTTTTCCGGCGAAGGACGAACCGTTCCATTTCGGCTGTGCGAAGTCACGGGGCGGTGATGGTGTGCGCCATTCCCATTCGGCGAACCCCTCTTTCAACAGACCGGACGCGAGCAGGGCATGGGCGAGATTGCAATGAAAATCGGCGTTGGTCGGCGCCAAGGTGACGGCACGCCGATGAGCGGCCACCGCTTCGGTCGACCGCAACAGATTCTGCAGGCTGATCCCAAGATTGTTATGAATTCCGGCGCTCGCGGGCTGCAAGGCGAGGGCTTGTCGATTGGCGCGAGCGGCATCGCGGTGCCGATCCGCCTGGTTGAAGGCGATGGCCAGTTGAAATCGCGCTTGAGCGTCGGTTGGATTGATTTTGATCCCTTGAAGGTACGTGCCGATCATCAGCAGTCGCATGGCGAGATCATTGTTTCCCTGCGCTTGGCGGAGGTTTCCCAACTGAATGTAAGCTTCGGTGAATGTCGGATCGGCGTCCAAGGCTTGGCCAAGGAGGTCCGCGCTTTCCTCGACGGCTCCGCGACGAAGCAATAGGCTTCCCAAACGAAATGCCGCGACGGGGTGCTCGGGGTAATCCTTGAGCAAGCCGCGATAAAGGATTTCGGCGCCCGTCCAATCTCCGTTCTTTTCGTTTTCAGAGGCAAACGCCAGCAAAAGCTCGATCATGATCATCCCCGAGATCCGGGCGAGGAGGCCCAGTCCAAAGGGATTGTGGTGATCCGCGAATCGTTTTGGCAAGTGATGGATTGTCTGTCCTGCGAAATCGGGCCTGCGAAATCGGGCCGAATGCCGGACGGTACAATCCGGGCGATCCGACGACGCCCACCGCGTGCGCCGAACCGAAAGGGTTCTTGGAAGACCGTCTCAAATTATGACTGGATCAGTTTCAGCAGTTCCTGCGGCAACTGGGATGCTTGTGTGAGTGCGGCGACCGAAGCCTGGGTCTTCACGTCGGTGGCCGACAGGGAGGCCTTCACCGAAGCGACGTCGGCATCGAGCACGACCGAGGCGGCAGACGAAATGTTCTGGATGTTGGTCGATATATCCTGGCCGCTGAAGCTGAACTGCGATTCATAGGCGCCGATCTTGGCGCGGTCCTGGGTGATGGTGTCGATCGCCGAATTGATCGCGTTGATCGCCGTCAACGCCGTGGCCGCCGTGCTGACCGTTGCGGCGTTGGCCAGCAACGTCCCGACGGAGACCGTCGCCACCGAAACGGTGATGAAATTCGACGAAAGAGTGCCGACCAGGAATTTCACATTGCTGAGGAAGGAACCCGACAACAGGGTCTGACCGGCATAGGTCGTGCTGCTAACGATGCTGGTGATTTCGCTTTTCAGCTGTCCGTATTCCGTATTGATGTCCTGGGAGCGTTGGCTGTTGGTTACCTGGCCGGAGGCGGCCTCGGTGGCCAGCGCCATCATGCGTTGCAAGACATTGCTGACCTGTGCCAATGCG
>DATNIV010000102.1:0-7042 GCA_035604255.1 Telmatospirillum sp.
ACGAAGGACGCCCCATCGAAAACCAACTCGTCCTGACCACAAATCTGGTTGAGATAAATCAGCGGCAAGCCGGTTTCGCTGACTCGGCCGCGGGCGTGATCCCGCCGGGCATTGGGCTTGTCCTGTTCGAAGGGCGAACCGTTGGGCACGATCAGGATCTCGGCGCCGGCCTGGCGAAGGGCCGCCGCGACATCCGGGTACCACATGTCCTCGCAGATCATCAGGCCAAGGCGGAACCCGCGAAACGTCACCGGCTCCGGCAACGGTCCGCAGACGAAGACGCGCGCCTCGTCGAACACGCCGTAATTGGGGAGATGATGCTTGAGAACCGTCGCGACGATTCGCCCGCCGTCGAGCAGCAGGGCGGCATTGTAACGCCCCCCCTCGACCCGCCAGGGAGCGCCGACGATCAGGGCCGCCCCGCCGTCGTTGGTGGCGGCGGCCAGCGTGGCGATCCCCTCCTCCACCACGTCCAAAAAGGCGTCCTTGAGCACCAGATCTTCCGGCGGATAGCCGGACAGCGCCAACTCGGGCACCATCACCAGATCGGCGTCGGACGCTTGCTCCCGCGCGGCCAGAATACGCGCGACATTGCCTCGAACGTCGCCGACGGTCGGATTGATTTGAGCGATAGCGATGGAAAGCTTGTCGGACATGGCTCGCAGCCTGATATTTCGCGGTATTGCCGCAAGCTATGCGGCAACATCATGAGAGTCAATTTAGTTTGTCCCTCAAACGCCGGGCGCGGGTTGTTATATATATAGCCCTCAAACGCCGGGCGCGGATGCGCCCGCTTGGCTCTCCTCGCTTTTGCCTCCGCTTTCGCTACGGCAACGCTGCGGCGCGCTCAACGCGCTAGTCACGAAGCTTTAGCTTCGTTCCGGTCGGGTCACCTCAGACGATGTTAGAGATAGGGACGGAGCGAGCTTGCTCGCGACTGGGCCGTTGAGGCCCCGACTGGGCCATTGAGGCCCCGCGCCATCGTTGGCGCGAAAGCCAAGGGCGCGGATGCGCCCGCCCGGCGCCTGAGGGACAATGAAAAAAACGCGCGCGGGAACGCTATAACCAGAAACCGACAACGGGAGCGGCTTTCGCCGCTCCCGTCAAACCCTTCCGATACTCCCACGACTTACCCGCGCGGCGCACCTTTGAGGATTTTAATGTAATTGGCGCGGTCGAACGCCGTCGGATCGGCGACGGCGCTGCGGCTCATCTTACCGCGGATGCGCGAGACCGAATCGACCTCCCGCTCTTCCAATTCCACCTTCAGGCCGTCGAGCAATGTCTTCATATAACCGACGCCATGGCGGATCAGGGCGGACGCCGTCATCACCGCATCGGCGCCGACGAACAGATATTTCACCACTTCCTTGGCGGTCTGCACGCCGGAACTGGCCGCCAGCGAGCCCTTCACCTGACCGGACAATGCGCCCAACCACAACAGAGGCAGGCGAATTTCACCGCGATGACTGAGATTGAGGTCACGCTGCAAAGTCAGCTCTTCAAGATCGATATCGGGCTGATAAAAGCGATTGAACAGCACAAAACCGTCGGCGCCGGCCTGATCGAGCTGATGCACCATATCGCCAAGCGCGCTGAAATAGGGGCTAAGCTTCATCGAGACCGGAATCTTGACTGTCTGCTTAACCGCCTTCAGGATTTCCACATAACGCTGTTCGACCTGATGACCGGTCAGGGCGAGATCGGTCGGCAGGAAATAGACGTTCAACTCGATGGCGCTGGCCCCAGCCTGTTCGATCTGCTTGGCATAGTCGGTCCAACCGGTCAGGCTGCTGCCGTTCAAACTGGCGATTATCGGAATATCGACGGCGCTGCGCGCCTTCCTGATCAGATCCAGATAGTTCTGCGGTCCCGAATGATCGGCGATGGACGACGGAAGATAGGTTGCGGCTTCGGCCCCGCTTTCCGCCAGAATGACCTCGATGTCCTCGATATGGCCTTCGATCTCTTCTTGGAAAATCGAGGGGAGCACGACGGCCGCCGCCCCATTGTCTTCCAGCTTGCGGATATTGTCGACGCTATGTCCGAGCGTGCAAGCCGACACGATCAGGGGATTGACTAAGTCAAGGCCAAGATATTTTGTTTTCAAGTCCATCAGACGATCCTCTTGCATGTGCCTGAGTGTGGTCTCGTCAAAGGCTATCGTGAGCGCGGACAACCGGCAAGCCGTACCATGAAGAAATCATGGAAACTTACGATTTGGGATCGCGCCGCAGCAGGAACTCGCGACCGACCTTGACTTTCGGCATGCCGTCATAGGCGATGATATCGGCAGTCGCATAGGTTTCCCCCCAACTATCGGGAAGGAACGAGCCGGTTCCGATCACGTCGATCGGCGCGTGGGAAAAGGCCATAACTTTGCATTTGGCAGGTGTGAACCCCGATGACGCGATGATTCTCACCTTGTCGAAACCATTCAGGTTCAACTGCTCGCGGATGTGCCACATTGCGGCCGCCGAAACGCCGGTTCCGACCAGATATCGCAATTCGGCCTCGGTTCGGAACCCGCGGATCGACTTCGGGGCATGACGTTCCAGCACGGCATAGGAATTCTGTGGATCGAGCCCTTCCACAAAGCGACCACCATGCGTATCGAAACGCAAACCGACCCGGCCCGCCTTGGCCAATTCCGGGAATCGCTGGCATACCGCCAGAGAATCCGTGACCTCCTGGCCGAAATAATCGACCAGCACGACAACATCATCTTCGGGAAAGGTTTCGTGGAACATCTCTGCGGCCCGCACGGTCGAACCAGCGTAACCGATCAGCGCATGCGGCATGGTGCCGCGACCATCCGATTGCCCAAAATAATGAGCAGTGGCCCCCGTCGCATTCCCGACGAACCCTTTGGCATTGTTGGCGCGTTTCGCCGCCTCCGAACCCACCGACGCGGCATAGGCCATCAATTCGGCCATTTCCTCTCCGGCGCAATGGCGGGCATCCATGGCGAGAAAGGCCACCTCCGGCAGATCGACGCACATGGTGTAGGCATTATAGGCGGCGACGCAAGCGGCACCCAGTTTCTGGAGATAAAGCGTTTCCAGATCGACCAGATGGAAAAATGACCCGGTAATAAACATCAAAGGCTCGCCGGAACCGACCCAATCGCCTTCCCGGTAATTCAACTCGATCTGGAATCGGGTCTCGCGTTCGCGCGCAACCCGCTCCAGCCAATCGACGGCGAGCCGCGGAGTGAACAGCACCGGCCGGCGCATGAACACCGCGTAGGTCACCTGGCAATCGCCGTAGCGTCCGACGATCTGTTTGGTCCGCAAAAAATAGTGATCGGTCAGGCGGGCGATGTCGTCTCCCGCCGCCGAAGCCATCCTTTGGGCTCCCTTGCTGACCGTTCCGCTCATGACGCTTGCGCTACGGCCCTCGCCTGCGCCCGCTGGTCTTTCAGCGTTTCGGCGATCAGGAAGGCCAGTTCGAGAGCCTGGGTGGCATTCAGCCGGGGGTCACAGTGCGTATGATAGCGATCGCCAAGGCGGGCCTCGGTGATCGCCTGAGTGCCGCCGACGCATTCGGTGACATCCTGACCGGTCATTTCGAAATGCACACCGCCCGATTGGGTTCCCTCGGCGCGATGCGCCGCGAAGAAACCTTTTACCTCCGCCAAGATCCGATCGAAAGATCGGGTCTTGTAATTGCCCATCTTCTCCGTATTGGCGTGCATCGGATCGCACAGCCAGACGACCGCGCGGCCTTCCCTTTTCACCGCGCGCAGCAGAGGCGGCAGCTTGGTCTCGACCTGATCCGCCCCCATGCGGGAGATAATGGTCAGATGCCCTGGGTCATTGGTCGGATTGAGCGTATCGATCAGCCGCAACAGATCGTCGGGGGTCGTCGTTGGTCCGGCCTTGCAGGCGATGGGATTGCCGACACCGCGCAGAAATTCGACATGGGCGCCGTCCGACTGGCGCGTCCGGTCACCGATCCACAGCATATGGGCCGAACAGTCGTACCAATCTCCGGTCGTCGAATCGACGCGGGTCAGGGCCTGCTCGTAGGGCAGCAGCAACGCTTCATGCGACGTGAAAAAGTCGGTCTCACGGATCTGCGGCGTCGTATCCGAGGTCAAGCCGCAAGCCTCCATGAAGGCCAGGGTTTCATCGAGACGCGCGCACAAATCGACATAGCGCGCCCCCGAGGAACCGGCGACAAATCCCAGATTCCACTGATGCACTTTGTGCAGATCGGCATAACCGCCCTGAGCAAAGGCGCGCAGCAGATTCAAGGTCGCGGCCGACTGATTGTAGACCTGCACCAACCGAGTGGGATCGGGCCGCCGCGCTTCTGCTGTGAACTCCATCCCATTGACCATGTCGCCGCGGTAGGATGGCAAGGTAACGCCATTGATGGTCTCGTCCCCCGCCGAACGCGGCTTGGCGAACTGACCTGCCAGACGACCGATCTTGACCACAGGACAGGCGGCTCCGAACGTCAGCACCACCGCCATCTGCAACAGCACGCGGAAGGTATCGCGGATATTGTTGGGATGAAACTCGGCGAAGCTCTCGGCACAATCGCCGCCTTGCAACACAAAGGCTTTGCCTTCGGCCGCCTTGGCCAGATGATCTTTCAGACGCCGCGCCTCGCCGGCAAAAACCAACGGCGGAAAATTGCGCAGTTGGCCTTCGACCGCCGCGAGCTGCGCGGCATCGGGATAATCGGGCATCTGCTGGATAGGTTTATTCCGCCAACTGTCGGGGGTCCACTTTTCGGCCATCACGATCCTCGGTGGGCAAGACTATTAAAGAAAACCGATATACGCCCTTGGCCGAACGATTGCCAGCCCGAGCGACATCCCGATGCCCAGCAACATCTCCCCTGCTCACCGGCCTTGTGTTAGAATTCCTTGGTCTGGCCCGACGCGCTTCGGCATTGTGCCGCAAGCGCTTGGCTCCACGCCAGAACATGGAGCTAAGCAGGCAATGAACACGCGCTCGATACTCAAATGGATCGCCTTCCTCGCCAGCGCCATTTGGATGTCCGTGACCACTTATCAGGAATTCCTCGATGTCGACCCCACCCAGTTCGGGTTCCGGTCGTCCGAGGTCGAGGCCCAAATGAAAGGCTGCGGGGGATCGTTTCAACAGCGTTATGACTGCAAGGAAGAAATCATCATCGCCAAAGGCCACGAAAGCTTTCTGGTGTGGGTGGAAAAATCCACTTTCGTGCTGGGGCCTCCACTGATGTTGGCCTTGTTGCTGGGTTGGAGCAGGCGCGATAAACAACCAAATTCAGAGCATCACTTTGACACCAAACGCCCTTTGTCGGTTGCCAAGCGCCGGGTTCGTTGATCCGCCAGGGTTATCTTACAACCCGCGCATCCAGTCGGGACGCAAGCGGTCCCGGCCCGCGCTGGCGGCGTCAATCTCGGCCAGTACCCTGGCACGATCCCGCGGAAGCGTCCCGGCCAGGGCCAAACAGTTCGACGCATGGTTCGACCGAAAAATCACCGGAGACGCCGGCGCCAAACCGGCGACCAGCATCCGCTGCTCGGCGAGGATTCCGGAATCGTCCTGAACGTCGAATCCGCCTTCCCAGCGGGCCAGAAACGCATCCCGCACCTCAGGCGGCAGGATCAATTGTAGCGTCGACAGGTAATGAGGCGGCGCGCGATTGATCAGGGCCGTCGTTTCGGCAATATGCTCTTCGGCCCAACGGCGCCCGCCGAGGCCCAGGATCACCGTCGCCGAAATTTTCAGTCCGGCGGCCCGCGCCTTGGTAAAAGCGTCGGCCATGCCCGGCACGCTCACGCCTTTGGCAACCCGCCGCAAGACCTCGGCGGAACCGGATTCGATCCCGATGTAGATCAGAGTCAACCGCTTGGCGCGCAACAACAGCAAGTCGTCATGGCTCTTGCGCAACAGATTCGAAGGCGTCGCATAGGCCGAAATCCGTTGCAGATTGGGAAATCGCGCCGCCAATTTTTCGGCGATGGCCAGCAAAACATCCACGGGCAAACTCAAGGCATCGCCATCTGCCAGAAACACCCGGTGTGCATCGGGACGGATTTCCGCCAAGCGATCGATGTCGGCGAACACTTGCGCGACAGGCCGGGCGACGAAGTCCTTGCTTTTGTACATGGCGCAAAAACTGCACTGATTGAAGCTGCAACCCAATGTCGCCTGGACGATCAGATTGTCGCCTTCGGACGGCGGTCGATAAAGGGGGGTATCATAGAACATGCTGGCGGCTACCGATCGCTCGCGCTGAATGACGGCACCGACAGTAGCATCACCGCTGGTGGATGGCGCAAATTGAATTTCACTCGTCGCGACATCACATGTGCGCTGGACGTCCAAATTCAACGAGGAGTTCAGGCCATGAACCGAATGCTTTCACCTTTGGCGCCTTTTGCCGCCGCGAGCGTCATATTGCTATCCGCCGTGCCCGCGCATGCGGCCGATTTGCCGAAGGAATTGACCACGGCCATCACCCATGCCGGAATGGCGGCCGGATCGTCTGATTTGAAGATGGTCCAGACCCATTTGCATCATGTCGTGAACTGTCTGGTCGGCCCCGCCGGCGCCGGCTTCGATGCCGGACAAGCCAACCCCTGTAAAGACCAAGGCGCGGGCGCCATCCCTGATGCGCCGGCCGACAAGCAAATGATTCTGAAAACGGCCCTTGCCAGCGCCCAAGGCGGAATTGCCGAAACCGACGTCGCCAAGGCCAAGGCGACCGCCGCGGAGGTCCAAGCCATCATCAAAAAGGCAGAGTGATCTTGGTCCGCAGATGGACGCAGATGAACACCGATTAGAAATCCCGGCTCTGTGTTCATCTGCGAAAATCTGCGGATCTTTTAATGGCCAAGAATGAAGTTCTTCGCCGCCCGACCAAGAGTCTGGCCAAAATTGTTGTAGCGTCCATTCCGGACCGCCCCTTTAGCGTCACTCGTTCGCCTCTCAGAGTCTGCATCGGTTCCGGCGCTGGCATTCACCGACCAACTGGAGTTGGCCCCCGACAAATAAACATTATTGACCTTACCGCTCAATTGAAGAGAAATCCCGCG
>DATNIV010000103.1:0-3271 GCA_035604255.1 Telmatospirillum sp.
GACGGACGGCGGCATGGTGGTCAACCATCTGCTCATGCAGTTCCAGTCCAACATCCTGAACAAGCCGGTGGTTCGCCCGGTCGTCCAGGAAACCACGGCGCTCGGCGCCGCCTATGCCGCCGGTCTGGCTGTCGGCTTCTTCAAGGACACCGACGAACTGGTCGCCAATTGGGCCGAGGATCATCGCTGGAATCCTTCCATGGATAGCGAAAAGAGAGACAGCCTTTATCACTTCTGGAAGAAGGCGGTCACCCGTACCTTCGACTGGACGGAATGAGTTCCATAGAGAGCGACGACAATCTCCAAAGACAAGTATAGGGGATACGACCATGCACGGACCAATATTTGGGGAATTTTTGGGAACCTTGATTCTGATACTTTTGGGCGACGGTGTTGTTGCCAATGTGTTGCTCAAGAAGTCCAAGGGCGAAAATAGTGGTTGGATCGTGATCGCGACCGGGTGGGGTCTTGCGGTTCTTTGCGGCATTATCACCAGCCTGGGCGTCGGCGGCGTTGCGCATCTCAATCCGGCGGTGACCATCGCTCTGGCGGTCGCCAATGGCGCCTACGACACTCTCATTCCTTACATCGCGGCGCAGATGCTGGGTGCCTTCTGCGCCGGGGCCCTGGTCTGGGTCATTTATCTGCCGCATTGGGCGGAAACCCAGGATCCGGGTTTGAAACTGGCCATCTTCTGCACGGGACCGGCCATCCGCAATATTCCGTCGAACGCCTTGACGGAATTCCTGGTGACGATCGTGCTGGTGGTGGTCGGCTTCGCCATCGGCTCCAAGGGCTTTGCCGCCAATGGTTTGCCGGCGGGTCTCGGCCCTTATTTCTGGGGAATGCTGGTGTGGGCGATCGGTCTGTCTCTCGGCGGTCCGACCGGTTATGCCATCAATCCAGCCCGTGATCTCGGGCCGCGCATCGCCCATGCGGTTCTGCCGATCGCCGGCAAGGGGGAATCCGACTGGGGTTATGCCCTGGTTCCCGTGCTTGCGCCGTCGATCGGCGGTGTTGCCGGGGCGGTGATCTGCAAAATGACCGGTATTTTGTAACTGCGGGTTGCGGCGCCCGTCAGGGGCGCCGCACTGTCGTGACTGACTCGCCAGATGCCTCCCTCAGGCATCTGGCGCGTTGGTGTCATCGGATCGTGGTGAGAATCGACGGTTTCAAAGACGGCGCGAAGCATCGGATTTCCACCACCTGGGAGGATGTTCCATGAAAAAGCTGATCAATTCTCCGGAAAACGTCGTTCGTGAAGCACTGGAAGGCATCGCCCTGGCGCATGCCGATCGCCAGCGCGTTTGTTTCGATCCTTTTTACATCACGCGCAAGGACGCGCCCGCCAAAGGAAAAGTCGGATTGTTGTCCGGCGGCGGCAGCGGTCATGAACCGATGCATGGCGGCTTTGTCGGTTTCGGCATGCTCGATGCCGCCTGTCCCGGTCATGTCTTCACCAGCCCGACGCCCGATCAGATGTTCGAGGCCGGCAAGGCCATCAGCGGCGGCGCCGGCGTCTTGCAGATCGTCAAGAATTATACCGGCGACGTGATGAATTTCGATCTCGCGGCCGAAATGCTGCGGGAAGAGGCGATCGAGGTCGCCACCGTCTTGACCGATGACGATGTGGCGGTTCAGGACAGTCTCTATACGGCAGGTCGTCGTGGCGTCGGCTTGACCGTTTTGATGGAGAAGATTCTCGGCGCGGCGGCGGAAAAGGGAATGACTCTTGCTCAACTTAAGGCGCTGGGCGATTCCATTCGCGCCACGGGGCGCAGCATGGGGATGGCGCTGACGCCTTGTACGGTTCCCCATCTCGGCAAGCCGTCTTTCGCGTTGGGCGAAAACGAGATCGAAGTCGGGATCGGCATTCATGGCGAACCCGGACGCAAGCGCATTCCCATGGCGTCCGCCGATGAGATCACCGAGATGCTGATGGAACCGATCCTTGCCGATCTTCCGTTCAAGACGGGCGAAAGCATCATCCTCTTCGTCAACGGCATGGGGGGCACGCCGCTCATCGAGCTTTACATCGTCTTCCGCAAAGCGGCGCAAATCGCCGAGAAACACGGACTCAAGATCGTTCGCAATCTGGTCGGCAGCTATATCACCAGCCTTGAAATGGCCGGAACCTCGATCACCGCTCTGCGCGCCGATGACGCGCTGGTCGGATTGTGGGATGCTCCGGTCAATACGCCCGCTCTGCGCTGGGGCGTGTAAGCAGTCAAGTCCCACGCCCGCTTTGCGGGAGAGGGATTTAGGGTGAGGGGGGACTTCAGCGTCGGGTCGGTGGAAGGTCTATTTTGGTCGCTTCCGCAGATTAGGTCATATGCCGCGCGGACGCTGAACCCCTCACCCCGACCCTCTCCCGCAAGGGGAGAGGGAGTTTCTGAACGAAATGAAGGGAAGACATCGCGATGGATGTGTTGACGCTGGCTCAAATACGGTCGTGGATTTCCGCGGCTTCCGCTGAAATCGATAAGAAGTCCGCCTTTCTTTGCGATCTCGATGCGGCCATCGGCGATGGTGACCATGGTGCCAATATGACGCGGGGCTTTACGGCGGTGGTCAAGAAGCTGGAAGGCGGCGCAGGCGGCGATGATCTTGGCGTCCTGTTCAAAGCCGTCGGCATGACCTTGCTATCGACGGTCGGCGGCGCCGCCGGTCCGCTCTATGGCGGTTTTTTTCTGGAACTGGGCAAGCAGAGCCTAGGCAAGCAGACGTTGGACGCCGCCGCCTTGACCGCCTTGCTCGACGCCGGCCTCACCGATATCAAGCGCCGCGGCAAGGCGGAGCTTGGTGATAAAACGATGGTCGACGCTTTGGCCCCGGCCGTCGAGGCCATGAAGACGGCGGGCGCCGATCTGACGACGGTGACCCGCGCCGCGGCGGATGCGGCCCGGCTCGCCGCGACCAACACCGCGCCCTTGCTGGCGCGCAAAGGTCGCGCCAGTTACCTGGGCGAACGCAGCATCGGGCACCAGGATCCGGGCGCCAATTCGTCGGCTCTCCTGCTGGAGGCGCTGGCTGGCATTTGTTCCGAATAGAAGGGTCGTCGTCATGATCGGCATCGTCCTGGTTTCGCACAGCAAGACGCTGGCGATGGCGATAAGCGAACTGGTCCGGCAAATGGTCGGGCCGGATTTCCCGATTGCCGTCGCGGCCGGCGTTGGTGACGATCACGAGGAGTTGGGAACCGACGCGGTCCACATTGCCGAGGTGCTGCTGCCTTTTTGCCATGGCGACGGCGCGGTCGTGCTCATGGATC
>DATNIV010000104.1:0-3531 GCA_035604255.1 Telmatospirillum sp.
CGGCAGTCGGTCGCCGGCACGTTCCAGCCGTTGGCGGCCGCTTGCACCAGCATCTCGCGGGCGGCGGCGCCACCTTGACGGACATAGAGATGGGATTCGCGGATACCCCGGCTGCCGCCCGTTGAAAAATTTCCCCAGATCCGATTACGGGCGACATTCTGGCCCGGTGTCGGAAATTCTGTGGAGACTTTCGACCAATCGCACTCCAATTCTTCGGCGACCAATTGGGCGAGGCCGGTGAGCGTCCCTTGTCCCATCTCCGATCTGGCGATGCGAACCACCACGCCATCGTCGGCGCGGACCACCACCCAGGCATTGACTTCCGTGCTGGCGGCGCCGGCGGCGGAAGCCTCATCAGCGTCGAAAGCGACATGGAATCCGAGCGACAGGCCACCGGCAACGGTGGCGGCTTCGAGGAGAAAACTGCGTCGGCTGAGTCCTGACATGATGATCTCCTCACGCCTTGGCGGCGGCGTGAATCGCCGCGCGGACCTGCTGAAAGGTTCCACAACGACAGATGTTGGTGATTTCGCTGTCGATGTCCGCGTCGGTCGGCGCCGGCTTATCCTTCAGCAAGGCGACCACGGCCATAATCATGCCGCTTTGGCAGTATCCGCATTGCGGCACGTCATGTTCGATCCAGGCCTTTTGCACCTTATGCAGGACGCCGCCGTGGACCAGTCCCTCGATGGTGACGATATGCTGTCCTTCGACGGAATTGATCGGTACCGAGCAGGCGCGAGTCGCCACGCCTTCGATATGCACGGTACAGGATCCGCATTGGCCGATGCCGCAACCGTATTTGGTGCCGGTCAGGCCCAGTGTGTCGCGTAAGACCCACAGCAGCGGCGTGTCGGGGGAAACATCGAACTGGTAGGCCTTTCCATTGACCGTGAGAGATGCCATCCGCTCTTCCCCTTGAGGTTCGCGTCCAGGGCCTTCAACGAAGGTCCCCAATCATCGATCAAACTGTTGCGAGAATGCTGCTTGCCGTCTCGATCAGTCACCGATGGTGCCACGGTTTGAGAGGGAAAAAAACCTGAAGTTGTGAATGGATTTAAATGTCCCGTGATGAGGAGGGTGGCCTCGGCACGATCAAATGGCTTGGCGTAACGCCTGTTCGATATCCGTCGACACGTCCTCGATGGCGCTTGGGCGCCCAAGGAGATAACCTTGCGCGAAATCGCAACTTTGCCGGTAGAGGAAGGTCAGTTGGTCTTTGTTTTCAACCCCTTCGGCGATTATTTCCATGCCCAGCCGATGCCCCATGGTGATGATCGTTTCGATAAGACGGGCGGCTTTTGCGTTGATCAGGGCTCCGGAGACAAAGGATCTGTCGATCTTCAAGGTGTGAAACGGATAGCGTTGCAAATAGCCAAGCGCTGAATAGCCGGTGCCGAAGTCGTCGATCGACAAATGGATGCCATGATCGCAAAGCAACTTTAGATTGACCGCGGTTTCCGGTGAATCGTCTAACAAAACGCTTTCCGTGATTTCCAGTTCGAGTACGCCGGGCAAAAGAGCATATTTCTTCAGTTGGGCAATGACGAACTGGGCGAAACCGTTGGTTTGTAGTTGGCGGGCCGAGACATTGACGGCGATGCGCTGATAGGGGCTGTCGATATCGATCAGAGATCTGGCCTGATGGCAAGCCGACGCTACGACCCAGGCGCCGATCGGGCGGATGGCGCCGATTTCTTCGGCAAGAGGAATAAAGTCTCCGGGCATGATGAATGCTCCCCCCGGCTTTTGCCAGCGCAGCAGAGCTTCCAGGGCGACCGGGCGGTTGGTCCTGAGATCGATGATCGGTTGATAGTGCAGCAGGAATTCGTCTCTCTCCAACGCGCCACGCAAGCGGCCTTCCATCTGCAGTCGCTGTTGCATCCGGTGATCGATTTCCTGAGTGAAGAAATGGAAGCCGTTGCGTCCCAGCTCTTTGGCCTTGTACATGGCGAGGTCGGCATTGCGCAGCAAAAGCTGTCCATCGATTCCGTCATCAGGAAACAAGGTGATTCCGATACTGGCCGTGACGAACAGTTCCTGTCCAAGAAGATTGAAGGGCTTCGTCACGCTTTCGAGAATGCGTTCGGCGACCCGACGGGCGAAACCGCCATCATCGATTCCGGGCAAGATGACGACAAATTCATCCCCCCCCATGCGGGCCAAGGTATCCTCTTCCCGAACGCACTGGCCAAAGCGGACGGCTGCCTGCTGAATCAGACAATCGCCAGCCGAATGGCCGAGGATGTCGTTGATGTTCTTGAAGCGGTCGAGATCGATGAACAGCAGCGCCGTTTTCGTGTGATTGCGTTTGGCGGTTGCGATGGCGCGTTCCAGGCGGTCATGCATCAAAACGCGATTGGGCAGATCGGTCAGGTCGTCGAAATTGGCCTGTTTCAACAAACGCTCTTCGAAGTTCCGCCGCGCGGTAATGTCTTCCTTTACGGCGACATAGTGGGAGATGTTGCCGATCTGATCGCGCAATGGCGACACCGTGGTATGTTCCCAGAACAAATCGCCATCCCGCCGGACATTGCAAAACTCGCCGACGAATGTGGTGAAAGGCGTGGGGCTGTCCAATTGTGTTTCAAACAGGTCGGATGCCGATTGATCGTAACGGGTGAATTCGAGCGGTCGGCCAAGCGCTTCGTTCAGAGCGTAGCCGGTGGTTGATTCGAACTTTGGATTGACATATTCGATCCGTCCCCGCGGGTCGGTGATGACCACGGAAACCGGGCTTTGTTCTATTGCCAGGGAAAGGATGCGAACACGTTCCTCGACGATCCGTCGCTGGGCGCGATCGGCCGCTTCCCGCAATTCCCGTTCGATCGCGGGCACCAGTCGAGCCAGCGCATCCTTATTCAGAAAGTCATTGGCGCCCTGTTTGAGCAAGGTGACGGCATTTTCCGCCTGGACGGCGCCGGATACGATAATGAACGGAATGTCTTTGCCACTTTTCAACAGAGCGTTCAGGGCTGTTTCGGCGTTGAATTCCGGCAGATGAAAATCGCTGAGGACGACGTCCCACTCCTGGCGGTGCAATGCTTCGACAAAGGCCGGAAGAGTCTCGACGCGATGGACCTGCGGCGCCAGCCCTCCTTGGATCATCTCGATCTCGAGAAGTTCGGCGTCATCGGCGGAATCTTCGACCATTAATACGTGCAGGGTGTCAGGCACTCGTCGTCTTTCGATGAGAGGGGCGGCAGGCGTCTTGACGCGCCAGCCACAAATCAATGTCGTTTGAGCGTCAAAGCGAGTCTTTGGGTCCGGCAACCGGTCTGGAGGGCGGCGGTGTGTTCATGACCAACCAATAGAGCCCAAGTTGTTCAACAACATTGGCAAACGCGCTAAAGCCGACCGGCTTTCGAATATAGCTGTTCACGCCAAGATCGTAACCTCGCACGATGTCCGCTTCGTCATCCGATGTGGTCAGGATGGCGATCGGAATCAACTTGGTCGCAGGATCTTCGCGAACTTGCCGCAAGACTTCCAATCCGTCGATTCCCGGCAATTTGAGGTCCAGGAGAATTA
>DATNIV010000105.1:0-5403 GCA_035604255.1 Telmatospirillum sp.
TTCCCCCCCCAAGCCAGTTGCGTCATCGGCGAGTCACGACGCCCCAGTCCCGCCCCCCGCCCCGGCGCCTCAGAAGAAACGTGAGTCAGGGACACCGGCCTCCATGCCGGCGAAGAAAAAGCGTCACCGCGTCGCGGTGACCGCCGTCACGGAGGCCGGCGTCCCTGAAAATGCGGGTGTCACTCGGAGCGGATCGGCCACCGGCCAGGGAGGAACTCGCAAGAAGCCCGTCGGTCGAAAGCGGAAGAAGGCGCCCCACCGCCGCTTCGCGCGCTGGCGCGAGCGCCTCGAGACAATCCGGCGGGTTGTCGGCGCGGTGCCGCCGGCGGTGCGCACCATCGTCGTCGTCGTGACGGTCCTCGTCCTGTTCGCCGTGGCCAATCTGGTCTATCAGGTGATCCGCAAACCGGCGGAGATGTTTTTTCCGGTCAGCGGCGTGCTCAAAAAAATGCCCACTGAGACCTGGCGGCAATATGGCCCGTTCTTCCGCGCCTATTCCACGGCGGACATCTCGCCTGAACTGCTGGCGGCCTTGGCCCAGGTCGAAGGTGCCGGCGATCCGATGGCGCACACCTATTGGCGCTGGCGCTTGACGTGGAATCTCTTTTCCATCTACCGGCCGGCGTCGAGCGCCGTCGGGATGTATCAAATGACCGATCCCGCCTTCGCCGACTCGCGGCGTTATTGCATCCGCCATCACAGCGTCGTCGCGGCGGGCGCCTGGAATGACTGGCAGTCCTGCTGGTTCAACGACCTCTATACCCGCGTCATCCCGAGCCATGCCATCGAACTCACCGCAGTGTCTCTGGACCGCAACGTCAGGGGGATTCTTCCTCGTCCCCTTGCCCAGAAGGCCAGCCCACAGCAGAAACAGGATCTCGCCGCCATCATCCATCTTTGCGGCGCGGGTCCGGCGCGGGCATTCGCGCACCGCGGGTTCCAACTGTCGCCCGATGAACGCTGCGGCGACCACAGCGCCGCGGCCTATCTCGCCCAGGTCAACGCGATGAAATCGAAATTCCAACGTCTTGCCGCCGCCGACCAGGAGAGTGACAAGTGACGACCACAAGAAATCATGCCCTTGATCATCTCCGGGTCTTCGTCATCTTCCTCGTGATTGTTCTTCACGCCTCGATCTCCTATATGGCCTATGCGCCCACCTGGTGGTACGTCCTCGATCCGCAAAGAAGCATGGTCTTCACCGAACTGGTGCTGCTGATCGACGTTCCGATCATGTTCGTCATGTTTTTCCTGGCCGGATATTTCACATACCCCTCCTTGGCAAAACGTGGGCCTCGGTTCTTTCTAAAGGAAAAATTTGTCCGGATAGCAATTCCCTGGGCGTTCGGCGTCCTCGTGCTGGCTCCGCCAACGTCCTATTTGATCTATTTTTCCAGACACGCCCCCATGTCTCTCGGAACATTCTGGCGTACCGATTTCTGGGGACCCGCGTTTCAGCAGTCCGTCTATTGGTACCTTGGCGTGCTTCTGCTTTTCTTCACCTTGACGGCGCTCTTGTTCGCTGTGAACCGCCGCTTCGCCTGCTGGAAGCCACAGACCTCTCGGCCCACGTGGCGGATATTCCTCGCCTTCCTCTCGGCAACGTCAGCCGGTTCGCTGATCGTCGGTCTCGCTTACACGCTTGACCAGTGGTCCCACATCTATCTGTTGGTCTATCAGCCGGTCAGGGTTCCGCTCTACGTCGGGTACTTCGCGCTGGGAATTTTCGCCCATCAGCGTCGTTGGTTTATCGAAGGGGGCTATACGCCGTCCCTCCTCCGCTGGCTTCCCTTATGCCTGCTGTCCGGCTGCGCCTATTTGGCCAGTCGGATCGCCCTGCCGCCGGCGATGCCGGCGACAGCGGCCAAAACCACGGCGATCCTGTTGTTCAATCTCTTCTGCCTGTCGTCGTTGATGGCGAGCCTCGCTCTGTTTCTCGGACATACCGGTTCCGACAGCCGCTTTTGGCGCAGCCAAGCCCGGAATTCCTACGGAATTTATTACCTGCATCCGTTGATTCTCTATCCGCTGGCACTGACCCTCGTTCCCCTTCCGCTCTCGATCTATGCGAAGGCAATCGCCATCACGATAGCCGCCTATCTCATCTCCTGGGGCGCGAGCGCGGCGATTTTGACCCGCTTACCGGGACTCCGGCGCATGTTCTAGAGCGGTTTTCGCTTCGCTTGAACCACTCCCAATTGGCATGACGCTGTCGCCACTTGACCAAACGCAAGGACGAATACCCGACAGGCGCGCTCTAATATACCCTCCTCAAGACAACGGAGGTCCTCATGAGTCCCGCAAAGACGTCCGGCATCATCGCCTTTCTCGATCTGATGCTGGAGTGCGAACGCGCCGGCGCGAAAGCGTTGCGGCGATTCGAGCAGATGACTCCGCCGGACGTGGTGGCCAAGGCCTTGCCGCGCCTGTTTGACGACGAAGCCCGCTATTGCGCTGGGCTGTCGCAGCAGATTGTCCGCCTGGGTGGTCAACCCGGCCGGCGCACCGGAGATTTTTTCGAAAAAATCCTGGCCGCCGACGACTGGCAAACCCGCTTCGATCTGCTGGTCCGCGGACAGCGCTGGGTGGCGCGTCGCATCGAAGAGAAAATCCCCGAAATCGACGACCTCGAACTCAAGGCATTTTTGAGCGAAATGCACGGCACGCATCTGGCCAATGTCGCCGAAGCCGAGAGCATCGCCGATGCCCTCCTCCGTTCGAACAATCCCTGAAACAGACCACGACACAATCGAGAGACATCATGCTCGTTCAGATCGATGCCACCCCGAACGCCGGGACGACGCATCCGTTCTTTTCCGCCGGCTTTCGCCCCTTCTTCCTGCTCGCCGGCATCGAAGCCGCCCTGATGGTTCCGGCCTGGCTGCTCTTGTGGCTGGGCGGACATGCCTTCAACCTGTCCTATCCCCCGGTTCTCTGGCATGGCCATGAGATGCTGTTCGGGTTTGGCGGAGCCGCCGTGGCCGGATTTCTCCTGACCGCCGTTCCCAATTGGACCGGCGCGCCACCGACGACCGGAAAACCTCTGATGGCGCTGGCAGGGATATGGCTGGCCGCCCGCATCACCTTCGATCTGGGAGGATTGTTAGCCCCCCTCATCGCTGCCGTTCCCGCCGTCCTCTTCTTTCCCTGCCTGGCATTGATGCTGGCCAAGCCGTTGTTGGCCGCCAAAAAGCCACGCAATCTTGTGTTCCTGCTGGTTCTCGGCGTGTTGACATTGGCCGAAGCCCTGGTTCTGGCCGAAATGCAAGGATGGGGGAGCCTGGGACGCAATGGACTGCTGCTTGGCTGCTTTGTTCTGCTTTTGATGATCGCCATCATCGGTGGCCGGATCATCCCGGGATTCACCGCCAACGGCTTGCGCCAACAAGGCATCGTCGTCACGCCGAAAAGCTATCCTCTCCTGGAGAAGGCGGCCATTGGCAGCCTGGCGGTGACGGGCCTCGCCTGGACCATCATGCCTGACAGGCCCTTGGCCGGCGGTCTGGCTTTCGCGGCCGCGGCGCTCAATGCCGCCCGCCTCCCCGGTTGGCATGGCTGGAAAACCGCAAGACTGCCCCTGCTCTGGGTGCTGCATATGGGATTCGCTTGGCTCCCCCTGGGCTTGGCTCTCCTCGGACTGTCCTGTTTCCTGCCGGCCTTGCCGATGGCGATGGCCCTGCACGGCTTGACCGTCGGCTGCATCGGCCTGATGATCCTGGGCGTCATGAGCCGGGCCGCCCTCGGCCACAGCGGACGCTCCCTGACCCCGCATCGGCTGACCATCGCCGCCTTTGGCTCAATCGCCCTGGCGGCCGTCATCCGGACATTCGGCCCCCTGTACGATCCCGAAACAGCCCTCTTGACCTCAGGCATTCTCTGGAGCGTTGGATTCGCCCTTTACGCCACGATCTACGCACCGATCTGCTTCACCCCCCGCGCCGACGGCCGCGCGGGGTAACCGGAAAAGCTTCCGCAGATGACACGGACAAACCAATCGACTGAACGACCCGGATCACTGCCTCAACGGAGCCGGGCGACGGCCGACCAGGACCATCGCCACCAGGGTCATGACCACGTCGTCCGACTGATTGAGCACTTCGATGAAGCTACGCACCATGCCGCGATCCGGCTTTGATCGAGAGGGCACGGCCTCGCGGATCGTCACCCGCAGGGACAGGACGTCGGAGGGCCGGACAGGCTTCAGCCAGCGCAATTCATCGATGCCGGGGGACCCGAGGCTCGCCACCGAGGACAGGAAATGCTCGGTCAGCAGGCGCATCATCAGCCCCGCCGTATGCCATCCGCTGGCGATCAATCCGCCGAAAGGACCCTGCCGCGCCACATCGGCATCGGTATGAAAGGATTGCGGATCGAACCGCTTGGCAAAAGAAATCACCTCATCCTCTTCGACGGCGATCCGTCCGAAGCGATGGATGTCGCCGGTAACATAGTCTTCGAAATAACGGTCATCGGCAGGCGTGAGAAATAGGGACGGACTCATCGGACATTCCTTCGTTGAGAAGAGTCAGGCGTTGAGAAGAGTCAGGCGATCACCATCGTCGACAGCTTGGCGCGAACGGCATCGGGCAGAGGCGTTGAGCGGCGCGTCTGTTCCTTGGTCAAGATGAGCAGATGGGACGTCAAACCCAGGGACAAAAGACCGCGACTCGAGAAAAATGATGTCGCGCGGCAAGGCTTGCGTCACGCTCAATGCCTGAGAACCGCAGCCGCCAACTCGGCAATAGGCCCATGCAGATGACGTGACGCACTGGCCACCACGAACTCCACCGCGCCGATCGGCGGCAAGCGATGCGATGGAGGAACCTCGACAAGGCCGGCCGGAATCATGCTGCGCGGCTGCACCATCACCCCAAACCCACCCAAGGTCGCCGCCATCAGTCCCATGAGGCCATCACAGGTACAAACGATCCGCCATGGCTGCTGAGCCCGATCGAGCGCTTCGATGGCCATCGCCCGCGACATGCTGGGTGGTGGAAACATGACCAATGGCACCGGCCCGTCCTCGTCGACGGAGGTTGTTTCGGTGCCGATCCAAACCATTTCCTCTCGCCGGATCAATTGGCCGCGATCCTCCCCCGGACGCCGCTTGCCCAAGACCAGATCGAGTTCACCGGCATCCAGCCGATCGAACAGATCGCCGCTCAGCCCCACCGTCAGTTCGAGATCGACTGTCGGCATCCGCATCTGAAAATCGTGCAAAACTTGCGGCAACTGGCTGCGCACGAAATTGTCCGATGCGCCCAACCGGATTCGCTCGCGCATGGTGGAGCCGGCGAAATAGCGACGCGCTTGCGCGTTGGTATCGAGGATCGTCCGCGCAAAGCTGACCATGGCCACACCATCCGAGGCCAAGGCGACGGAAGGTGCTGCCGCCGACAGCCC
>DATNIV010000106.1:0-7007 GCA_035604255.1 Telmatospirillum sp.
GGGAGCGTCGCCGAAGAACGCCAACCCGCTTTTTGGCCGTATTCATGCCAGGGTGCCGTTATCGGATCCCGAAGGAAGTCTTGGCTCCATTGCGGCTGGTTGCAGCGAATCGCCGTTCCCGTCAAGCCTCGACCGTAAGGATCGCTTGCGTCCACCGACACCACGGGAATGTGTTCCGGAAATCCGAGATCACGGCCGTCACCGCACCAGGCAACGGGATTGACCCGCTTGCTGGCCTCGTCGACGAAACCGATCCAGGCCGTCTTTACCAAACCATATTCGACCGCGCAGTGACAGATCTTCGAAAACAGTTCGGCTTCGTTCGCGCAGTGGACGATCGCCTGGTTGCACTGGCTCAATGCGGCATAGAGATTGGACAGACGCTGGTTTCTGGCTTCGGCTGCCTTGCGTCGGCTGATGTCACGCGCCGAGCAGAAAAATAGTTTCTGGCCAGCCAATTCCAGTGGACGAACGGTTATTTCGGCATCCAGACAGCTGTCATCCTTGCGTCGAAACGGGGTCTCAAACGTCAATATGTCGAATTTCCCACCGGCCTTCGCTTTGAAATCGACGGGGACACCACTCACAAAGCGTGCGTCCCATGTGCTGGCGTTCATGCCGATCATCTCGGCGGAAGAATATCCAAGCATGCGGCAGAAGGCGTCACTGACCTCTATGACATTGTGCTGGAGATCGAGGATGTGGATGCCGTCGCTGGCGTTGCGCAACAGCAAATGGCTGCGTTCGTTGGCTTCCTTGGCCAAGCGGGAGGACCGCCACAGGAGTCCGGCCAGGAATGTGGATCCCGCAAGAAACAGAGCCGCGACGGCCACGGCCTTCCCGATCAGGCTTCGCCATTCGGTCAGGTAATCGTCTGTCCCCATTCCCACCACCAAATGGAGCGGCATGGCGGACAGACGGCGATAGGCAAGGGTGCGTTCGACGCCGGTCCCCGCCCGCGCCGCGTGATAGGTCCGCGTCGCATCGCCCGAGGCGATGATGTCCGCCAATTCCGGGGAGTAAAGCTTGGAGCCGATCCGTGGGGACTGATCGGCCGAGGGGGGGACACGCGCGACGAGGGCCATATTGGCGTCGCGCAATGCCGCGACGCCGTGGGGGCCAAGGTCGATCTTGGAATAAAGACGGGCGAAGGCGCTCGTTGGGACGGACGCCGATATCACGCCCGCGAAGCGGCCGTCCGGACCATCGTAGCGACGTGTAAACGAGATCACCCAGTCGTTGGAGAGCCGATCGACCGACGGATTGCTGACGATCAAGCCGCTGTCTTTGCGGTCGTGGTGGGCGGCGAAAAAGTCGCGATCCGCCAGGGAGGCCTCGTTTTCCATCACGCAACCGGCGCAATACAGGACGGCGCCGGAAGCATCGGTCACACGCAGAGTGGGACGGAACGCCGAAACCCATTTCCGCCGCCCCTCCAGCAATGCGTTCACATCCAGATCGTCAAGTCCGGCGTGCCGCCGCAGTTGTTCTGCCAATTCGTCGGCGGTTGCGTGCAGGGATAGATCAATCTTGCCAACCGCTTCGGAGATGGAAAGATCGAGCAGCAATGCCACGTTTTCGACGGTCGTGCGGATCTCGGTTTCTCGCTGATCCTTGGCTGCGCTCAGCATATAGATGAGCAGGCAACTCACGAAAAGGTTCGCGATCAGGACGGCTGCGACGAGGGCAGGCCTCATATTTCTGAACATCTAAGCCCTGCTCATCAACGGGATGGTCCTAGAAACACACAAAAACTATCAGCATAACCGTATGGTTGCATGTGTCGTGTCGCAGGTCACTATTTCATGCTGCTAACATGAGCCACCAGTTCATAGCCAACTGTAAATCCGCTGAGGCTGCCCGCCTCAAAGGTATTCACGGACGACGGGAAAGCCAAAAGAAAAAAGGCGCAGGAGTTTCCTCCTGCGCCTTTGAATTTGTATATTGGGGATCTACTCGTGCGGCTGGTCGTAGGCATCCAGCGGCTGAGCGATCGGCTGGCCACTGCGCGGCCGGGAAATGATCACAGCCTTCTCGAGATCCGGCTCGGAGCATAGTCCCAGGGTGACCGGATTGCGCGGCTTGATATTCGCGGCGTTCCAGTGGCTACGGTCCCGAACTTTGGCGATGGTGTCCTTGGTCGTGCCGATCAATTTGCACAACTGGGCATCGGACAGTTCGGGGTGATGCTTAAGAAGCCACGCGATGGCGTCCGGCTTGTCCTGACGTTTGGACACCGGTGTGTAACGCGCGCCTTTGGTTTTCTGAAGCGCCAGATCGGGAACGCTCGACAGACGCAAATCGACGTCATCGTTCTTTTCGCAGCGTTCGATTTCCTCGCGGGTCAACTGGCCATTGGCCACGGGATCGAGCCCAACGATTCCAACGGCAACTTCGCCATCGGCGATGGCTTGCACTTCCAACGAGTGCATTCCGCAGAACGATGCGATCTGCTCGAATGACAGTGTGGTATTTTCGACGAGCCAGACGGCTGTCGCCTTGGGCATGAGCGGCAAGGCCATAGGTCCTCCTTTCAGGTCTCTCTTGACGTTATTTTGACCTGGATCGGTCTTGCCGGACGGAACCGGCGCAAGATGGAATGTCAGCCCATATATATAGGCACGCACCCCCTATAGGTCAAATACAGGGAAAACGCATCACAACGCCAGCACGATCTTGCCAATATGGGCACTACTCTCCATTAGTCTATGGGCATCGGCCGCCTGATCGAGCGGGAAGGTGGCAAAAATAGACGGCGCCAAGCGCCCCTCGTCGAGCAGCGGCCAGACTTGAGCCCGCAGGGCGCTGGCGATGGCGGCCTTCTCAGGGACCGGGCGGGGCCGCAGGGTCGAGCCGGTCAGGACCAGACGTTTCAGCATGACGGGGAGAAAATTCACCTCGGCCTTGGAGCCATTGAGGAAGGCGATGCTGACATGTCGGCCATCGAGGGCCAGGCATTTGATGTTGCGGTTCAGATAATCGCCGCCGACCATATCGAGAATGACGTCGATCCCCCGACCGCCGGTTGACGCGGCGATGACTTCGACGAAATCTTCGGTCTTGTAGTTGATGGTCCGATCGGCGCCGAGATCGCGGCATGCCTGGCACTTCGCCGCACCGCCGGCCGTGGCGTAAACAATGGCGCCAAACGCCTTGGCAAGCTGTATGGCCGTGGTGCCGATGCCGCTGCTGCCTCCGTGCACCAGAAAACGTTCGCCGGCCTGAAGGCGGCCGCGCTGGAAGACGTTATGCCAGACGGTGAAAAATGTTTCGGGTAAGGCTGCGGCCTGAACGGCAGTGTAGTCTTTCGGGAACGGCAGGCACAACGGAGCGGGCGCGACGCAGAATTCCGCATATCCGCCACCGGCGACCAAGGCGCACACCTGCTCTCCGACAGCCAAGTCATCGACGGCCTCGCCGATCGCTTCGATCGTACCGGCGATTTCCAGGCCGGGAAGGTCGGAGGCGCCTGGCGGGGGCGGATAACTTCCCATTCTCTGAAAGACGTCGGGTCTGTTGACCCCGGCGGCGGCCACGCGAATGAGCACCTCGCCAGCGCCGGGACGCGGAATCGGTCGTTCGGTGAGGCGCAACACGTCGGGGCCTCCGGGGGCCGCGATCTCAACACAGTGCATGGTCGTGGGAATGGGCATGTTCGTCTCTCGGTTTTCTGACTGGTTTCAGTCTGATACGTTAGGGGCGGAAGAGGCAAGAGGTGTTGTCATGGACTTGGACGATCTGGAGCCACGGAAGAAAGCGGTGGAACAACGGAATCTCGAGCCGATGTCGGTGGAAGAGTTGATCCTCTACATCGACGAGCTTCAGGCGGAAATCCTTCGTGTGAAGAGTACCATCGCGGCGAAGAAAAGCGTGCGCAATGGTGCCGAGTCGCTCTTTCGCAAATAATCTTCTTGGAAACGTAACCGTCTTATAGCGGGGTGTCGTGCTGGTCGGACGCCTCGCCTTCCAAAACCCTTCCCAGTGTTCGAATGGCTCGGTCCATGACGTCGGCGGGCGTATTTCCATAGCCCAGAATCAAGCCAGGTCGTCCCGGTTGCAGGCGATATCGCCCCAATGGCGCTGGCGCCAGTCCTCGGGTTGCTGCCGCCGCGGCGATCCCCTGGTCGTCCCGGCCGGCCGGGAGCCAGGCAATGCCGTGGGTTCCGGCTTCCCCCGCGGTGACCTCGGCCAACCCGGAGAGATGCCGTGCCGCGGCGTCAAGGAGAGCTTGGCGACGTTCGGCATAAAGTCCGCGCATCCGTCGCAGATGGGCGGTGAACAATCCCTCAGCCATGAAATCGGCCATCGCCGCCTGGGTCAATGTCGAAGGCGCCACGTCGGCGAGCCTTCGCGCCGTCAAAAAGGCAGGCAGCAAATCCTGGGGCACCACCAGCCATCCTAGCCGCAAGGCGGGAAACATGCTTTTCGAAAAGGTTCCGCAATAGATGGTCCTATCGCCGCCGTCCAACCCTTGCAATGCCGCCAGGGGTGGCCCGGCGTAACGAAAATCGCTGTCGTAGTCGTCCTCGATGATCCAGCCATCTTTCCTGGCCGCCCAATCGATCAAGGCCAGCCTGCGGTCCACCGGCATGGTCATTCCAGACGGAAATTGATGCGATGGCGTGACGCAGGCCAGTCGGGCCGCCGGCCATAACCGTTCGCCCAGAAGAGGATCAAAGCCGGCGTCATCGACTGGAACGGGGGCGGGTTTCGCCCCACAGGCCCGCAACACCCCCTTCAACCCGCCATAGCAGGGATCTTCCACCATGACCAGATCATCGGGATCCAAAAGGACCCGCGCCGCCAAATCCAAGCCTTGCTGTGACCCGGCCACCACCACGACTTGTTCCGCCTTCGCCTGCACGCCTCGCCCACGTCCCAGATGCTCGGCGATGGCGGCGCGCAACGGCGGGTATCCGGCGGCATCGTAGCCGCCCATCAATTCGTTTGGTGGCCGACGCCAACGCCGCGCCAGCAGACGGCTCCATTCCCGCGCCGGGAACGCATCCAGAGCAGGCATGCCAGGCGCCAGGGGAAGCAACGAGCCGCGAGAGGGGGGCGCATCCCAAGACTCCAATTGTCGCGCCAGTTGGCTGATGGCACGACCGCCTGTTTCTTTCGTTTCGTCTGGGCGCGTCACGGCAGCGGGGGAGGCTGGAGGCACCGCAATCCGTGTTCCCGACCCGCGCCGGCTTTCCACATAGCCTTCGGCGGCCAGTTGATCGATGGCCGCAATCACCGTATTGCGCGATACCTCGCAATGCGCCGCGAGCGACCGGCTTCCCGGCAAACAGCTTCCGACTTTGAGGCGCCCTTCCAGAATGGCGGCGCGGAGATGGCGGTAAAGCTGGCGTTGCAGGCGTTCTGCGGCGTTTGGGTCAAGCGGCGGCAGAAGCAACGGCGCAACGGCAACGCGAGGCATAAGCGGACCTACAATTTTCTAATAAATGGCTCTTTTTAAGAGTCCACAATATCGCCACCATGGCATCTGTTTCAACCTGAGAACCTTGTGATGCTCAAAAAAACTCCACGGACCGCGCCTCGTGTCAAAGCTGACCGAGTCGATTTCGACGAGACTGCCGCCTATGCCATTCTGGATGAGGCTTTGTGTTGCCATGTCGGTTTTATTTGCGATGGGTCGCCGATGGTCATCCCCACTATTCCGTGGCGTGTCGGGGACCAGCTTTATTTTCACGGCAGTCATGGCAGTCGTTTGGCGAAGGTGATGGCGTCCGGCCAATCTCTCTGCGTGACGACGACCTTGGTGGATGGTTTGGTGCTGGCGCGCTCAGCGTTTCACCATTCGATGAACTATCGGTCGGTGGTGCTGTTTGGGCAAGCCCGCGAAGTCGATGACGACGCTGAAAAGGCCCGCGCTTTCGACGCCCTTGTCGATAAGATCGTGCCCGGCCGTCGACCCCATGTGCGGCCCCCCAACGCGCGTGAACTGGCCGCGACCAAGCTGCTGGTTCTGACGATCGATGAAGGGTCCGTCAAGATGCGCCAAGGCCCCCCCATCGATTCCGAAGACGATCTGTCTTGGCCCGTTTGGGCCGGCGTTTTGCCGCTGGCACTCACAGCCGCGGCTCCCGTTTCCGACGATCATGTGCCGGCCGGCGTTACGAACGGCAAACCCGGGATCACGGCGGATGAGCGGCCCCCATCGCTGCTTTGACGGTTTGCATCAGGACATGAAGAAGCCGGGGAACCGATGGGTTCCCCGGCTTTGAGAGCCGTTGATGACGATGGGCTCAGGCGGCCTTGTCCTCAATGACCTTGGTGGTTTCTTCAGGCTTGTTGGCGATGGGAATGCTGCGTGGCTTCAAGGCTTCGGGAACCTCGCGGGCCAAATCGACATGCAAAAGGCCATTCACCAAGCTTGCGCCCACCGGCCGGATGTAGTCGGCCAATTCGAAACGTCGTTCGAAGGAGCGTCCAGCGATACCGCGGTGCAGATACTGGGCCGGAGTCTCGTCTTTGCTCGCATGACCGGAAATCAGCAGCGTATGGTTTTGCGTGGTGATATCGAGATCGCTTTCGGCGAATCCGGCGACGGCCATGGTGATGCGGTAGCTGTCTTCACTGAGCTTTTCAATGTTGTACGGAGGATAGGCGAAGGTCTGTTCGTCGACGCGGGATGTGGCGTCCAACATCCGGGCGAGATGATCAAAACCCACGGTTGAGCGAAATAGAGGTGACAAATCGAACGTACGCATGGTTACATTCTCCAATGAGCAATGTGTAACGTACGGCGAACGGCGCCCGAATCATTGCGGCGCAGCCCGCCAGGGAAACGCACGGCCCCGATCGTGGCGACCGTGCACTATTGATCTAGGGCCGGTTTTAGGGCTGTCAAGTCCCGGGAATAAGGCAACTGCGGATTGTTAAATGTCGGGGCGATGTTGAAAACGGCGCGGTTTGGCCACAGCTAGTAGAGGAAGACAGTTAGAGCGTCGTGCGGTCAGATTGGGTCACTTCATTTTCCGTCATTGCCAGGCTTGACCCGG
>DATNIV010000107.1:0-2409 GCA_035604255.1 Telmatospirillum sp.
GACGCAACGGATCGGCGCTGCCGCCGGTGTAGAGCAGTTTGGCTTCGGGGTGCGCTTTGGCCAACCGCACGCCGGCGATCAACCGTTCGGCGCCGGCGTTGACGGTGATCCGATGTCGAACCTGACTGATGACGGGATCGATGGCGCCGCCCAGAATGATGATTCCGTCAATACGCTCCGGTAGAGGAGGATTGGCCGGAAAGCGTTCTTCCAAGGTCTCGATCATCCAGGGCTGAATGGGGAGGACCAGCAAGGCCCAAAAGCCCACAACCAACGCCGAGAGCAGTGTCCGGGCGCGAGGCCCGAATCGTCTTGTCCATAGCAAGGCGGTGGCGACCGTCAAACCG
The DNA here is from genome assembly GCA_035604255.1 of Telmatospirillum sp. Taxonomy (GTDB): domain Bacteria; phylum Pseudomonadota; class Alphaproteobacteria; order Rhodospirillales; family Magnetospirillaceae; genus Telmatospirillum. Next base: position 348 of record DATNIV010000107.1, read on the forward strand.
ATCACCAACACTATTCCTGGCGCCAGCAGCGTGCCGATAACCTTCGAAAGGACATAACCCATTGGCGTGTGATATAGCTCCAACGGCATCGCCGCAAGTCCTCAAAGCGTCGGAAAAACGGAGGTGAGGCGGTTGACGGCCGGAACCCTGAAACCAAGGACGATCCGAGACTGATGAGCGACGTCGTACATTTGGACTCTGACGAAGACGAAGACGACCTACCGGGCATCCCCGCCGGCGCCAAGAATTATATCCGTCCGCAAGGTCTTGCCGCTTTGCAAGACGAGTTGCGATCCCTGCTGCGGGTCGAACGGCCGAAAGTCGTCGAAGTGGTGTCCTGGGCCGCCGGCAATGGCGATCGATCGGAAAATGGCGATTATCTTTACGGCAAGAAACGGTTGCGGGAAATCGACCGGCGCATCCGCTTTTTGACCAAGCGAACCGAAAGCGCCGTCGTCGTCGACCCCGCCAGCCAAACTCGTCGCGATCAGGTTTTTTTCGGCGCCACCGTCACTTACGCCTATGACGACGGAACGGAAAAGACGGTGACCATCGTCGGAGTCGACGAGGCCAATCTGGAGCGGGGTCTGGTCAGTTGGATTTCGCCGATCGCCCGGGCTTTGATGAAAGCCTTCGAAGGCGACACCGTCGATCTCCGTACGCCGGGTGGCAAGGAACGCATCGAAATCGTTGCCATCCGCTACGACTGACCCCGCCCTTTTCCTCTCCAGTCATTTGCCCCTTCCCAGCGCGATGAATTCTTGGTAATTCCGTGCCCCAGGCCTGGATGGGTGTCCGAGTGGTTTAAGGAACCGGTCTTGAAAACCGGCGAAGGTGCAAGCCTTCCGTGGGTTCGAATCCCACCCCATCCGCCAGAAGCCGGGTCTACCCCAAAGATGGGGGCATTGGGCCTGTTCATCATAATCCGAGCTGTGGTAGGTGGCCACAGAGCACGATGACCCGTAAGCGTCAAGGATGACGTCTTTGTCGAATATGATGATGTTCATGCTTCGGCCCTCTCGTCTTTGCCGGCCATTCCAAGAAACTTGCGGCGGTTCATGATTGTTCATCCTCGGTGTCGTCTTCGACGTGCGGAAAGATTTCGGCGGCGCGCGCATGTCGGACATCGAAATCGGTCTTCAGCTTCTGGTGAATGTCGCAGAGGGAGTACGAAAGAAATTCCAGCGTATCCGATGGCGTGAAGGATTCGTCCGCACCAGCGGCCAACGCCAGCAACGTATGAGCGACGCCATTGAGATTGCGCAGGACCACCTCGATTTCCGGAGTGGCGGGCAACTCTTGCGGGTCGCTCTGCTCGCGCAGCAACGCACGGATGGCCGAAGCATTGCTGGCCGCCTTCGTGGTCGACAGATTGAGTTTCCCCATCGCGTCGTCGAGGTCGTCCGCCAAGGCTTTGAGGTCTGTTTGCGGGGAGGAGCGGTTCATGGCCGGCCCTCCTCGATTTTGGCAACCGCATCGCGCAGTTTCCCGCGCAGTTCGTCGGCCTCGCCGCTGTGGTGGAAGACCACCTGGGCATCAAGGTATGAAAGCGTGTCGCGGCAGATCGTCGAGACGGAATTTAGGCAAAGGAATAGTATTGTCAGAATCAGCCATCGCTGTTCCTCCGTATCAGGATTGTGGTGGTCAGGCCGGGCGCCGGGGAGCTTCCACCTTCCCCGCTCGGCCGCAGACTTGTGTCTAGTGAACACATTGTGTTCATTGATGCCGCCTTGCGTCAAGCATCATATGAACGTATTGTATTCATATGATTACGGCAATTCAGAGCAAGATGGCGCGAGCAGCGGTCGGCTGGGGCGTTCGCGACTTGGCTGCAAAGGCCAACGTTGGCATCAGCACTGTTACTCGGTTCGAGAACGGGCAGGTCATGCCGACACCCAACAATGTTGCAGCGATCCAGGCAGCCCTCGAAGCGGCCGGCGTGATCTTCATCGATCAGAATGGCGAAGGGCCGGGCGTGAGGCTCAGAAAGGAATAGTGGACCATGCGCGATCGAGCGGTTCGACGTCATCAACACCAGCGCATGAAGGCAAAGGCGAAGCGG
>DATNIV010000108.1:0-5926 GCA_035604255.1 Telmatospirillum sp.
GCTGGAGCCAAGATTCTTGGTCCGGTGCGGGTTGGTGCCGGTGCCAATGTCGGCGCCAATTCGGTGGTCATTTCGGACGTTCCGGCCGGCATGACGGTGGTCGGCATTCCCGGACGCATCGTCCTTCCCCCGGAGGCGCGGCGGGTTACCAAACATGGCATTGATCTCGATCATCACCTGATGCCGGATCCCGTGGGAAAGGCGTTGCATTGCATGTCCGAACGGATCGTGCAATTGGAGGCGCGGCTGGCGGCGCTCGAACATCGCCCGGAAGGCGAAGTGGAATGCGCTCATTGCAACGATCCTTGCGGGACCAGCGCCGCTGAGCTTTTTCAATTGGAGGAGCCGCGGTGAGCGGGATGTCCGGTGGTCGATAACGCGCATCGCGATCTGGTCGAGCAGGTGGACGAAATCGTCCAGCTTTGGCGCATGGGAGCGGAAACGCCGATCCTTGGCGAACGTCTGCAGGCGTTTCGCGACCATGCCGAGGCGTATTTCCAGCGGAAAATAAGTGCTCTTGCCGGTTCGACAGACAGCGAATTTGTGCGTCATATGTCCGAGCATGACGACATGATCCTTAAAATCGATGGCGTATTGGCTGATTTTGCCGCTGGCGGCGGTGCCGTTCGTTGGTTCGATATGGTCGATTCCGTCAGAAATTTCCTTCGTCATCACGAGAGCCGGGATCCAAAAGGCGATTGCGCTTTATTGAATGAACGTTCTGAACCGACAAAGGAAACATTGATCGGTTGGACACGAGATCTGTCCGTGGGGGTCGATTGGGTCGACCAACATCATCGCGCCTTGATCGATACGATCAACGAAATCGGAATGTTGCCCAAGCACTACGATCTGGCCGACGCCGACGCTCTACTGGAGCGGCTGCGTCGGATCACCTGGTATCATTTTCACGAGGAAGAGGCGCATTTGGCTCGGAGCGACCGGGACCGCGCCCATCGCCATGTCGCGCAGCACCGTTTTCTGCTGGCCGAGCTCGATCGGTTGATTTTCGATGTGCGGTCGCGCCGGGTCGATCTGACGGGGGAGATCAGCGACTATCTCTGCCGCTGGCTGGTCGACCATATCCAGACCATCGACAAAGACGACTTCCAGTCGATTCAGCGGTAGTGGCACGTTTCGTCATCGGACGAACAGTCGATCTGGCGAAAAGGCCCGGCATCGGCCAGCGTCCGGATGTTTTCCGCCACGCGAATCCGTTCGTCGTCGAGAAAGCGGGCGACGGCGCGGCGGAACGAGGGATCGGCAATCCAATGCGCGCTCCAGGTTGCCGCCGGCATATAGCCGCGGCTGATCTTATGTTCGCCCTGGGCACCGGCTTCGACGCGTTTCAGTCCGTGCGCGATGGCGAAATCGATGGCGCGGTAGTAGCACATCTCGAAATGCAGATAACGAAAGTCCCCATCGGACCCCCAATTGCGGCCATAAAGCGTGTCTTTGCCGAGCAGGTTGAGCGCCCCGGCCACCCATCGGCCGTCTTGTTCGGCCAAGATCAGCACGACTTTGTCGGCCATCGTTTCCCCCAATCGGGTAAAGAAATCCCGGGTCAGATAGGCGTTGGCCCATTTCTTGTCGATGGTATCGAGATAGAACCGATGGAACGCGTCCCAATGGGCCGGTTTCAGGTCGCCGCCGGTCAATGTGTGAATGCGCACATTCAACGCGGCTGCTCGCTCGCGTTCCTTGCGGATGGATTTGCGTTTGCGCGATGACAGAGCCGCCAGAAAATCGTCGAAGCTTCCATAACCGTCATTGGCCCAATGATATTGTTCCCCCATTCTGAGCAGCCAGCCCCGCTGGGCCAGCGCTTCGGCCTCGGCTTGGGTTGAAAAGGTGACATGCGCCGAAGACAGCCCGGCTTGGTCGGTCAGTCTGACCATCGCATCGGCCAAGGCTTCCTCCAGCCCTTGATGACGGTATTCGGGATGGACCAGAAGCCGCCGACCGGTTGCCGGCGTGAAGGGAATGGCGCATTGCAGCTTTGGGTAATACTGGCCTCCGGCTTTGTTCCAGGCCTCCGCCCAGGACCAGTCGAAAACATATTCGCCGTAGGAATGACTTTTCACATAGAGCGGCGCCGCGGCCAGCAGGCGGCCTTCCGGACTTTCGGCCAGAAGATGCCGTGCCGCCCAGCCATTGGCCGGCGTCGCCGAGCGCGAGTCTTCCATGGCGCTGAGGAACGCATGCGCGCAAAATGGGTTGTCGTCGCCCGCGCAAATATCCCAAGCCGCCGCCGGAATGGCGCCGATGCCACGAATGGCACGGATGGTCACGCCGTCGCGTCCGTCGGGCATGGTTGATTTTCCCATTGGCTGTGAAGTCGCTTCGGCTTACATGGGGAGCGTTTGGTCTTAGCTTCAAGAGATTTCATGGCCGCTGTTTCCGACGATTTGCAACGATCCCAAGCCCTCCGGCGGATGCGTCTGACGGCCGCAGGCCTTCTTCTCGTCATGGTGGCGGCCGATGTCGCGGCGCGAGTGGGCGAAGGACGTTACCCGTTTCTGTCCTTTCTGCGCGCCTTTGCCGAGGCGGCGATTGTCGGGGGACTGGCCGACTGGTTCGCCGTCACCGCGTTGTTTCGCCGGCCGTTCGGTTTGCCTATTCCGCATACGGCGGTCATCCCGCGCAACAAGGATCGGATTGGCGACGCGGTGGGCAATTTCGTCGCCAATAACTTCCTCAGTCCCGATGTCTTGTTGCCGAAGGTCCGGGCGTTGGATATTGCCGGTCGTCTGTCCCGTTGGTTGGGACGCGAGGGAAACGCCAGAGTTGCCGCCCGCCGGTTGGTGGCCACCGTGCCCTCTTTGATCGCCGCCATGCAGGATGAGCCGGTGCGACAGATGTTGCGCGATGCCGCGGCGGAGCGACTGCGCGGCATTGCCGCGGCTCCCTTGTTGTCGCGTATTCTCACCATCCTGGTGGCCGGAGGTCAGCATTTGGCCTTGTTCGATATCGGCATCAAGGCGGCGCGCGATTTCGTGGAGGTCAATCAAGAGCAGATCCATCAGGCCATCAACGAGAAATCAAGCTGGTGGGTCCCCGAGTGGATCGATAGCCGTTTGGCCAAACGCATCATTGCCGGCCTGATGGAAACCCTGGGCGACATGGAAGCGCCGGATCATCCCTGGCGATTGCAATTCCAGGAGAGTGTCGATCAGTTGATCGACACTCTGGCGCATGCCCCGGAAACGCGCGCCCGTGCCGAAGTTCTGAAGGAAGAGATCATCAGCCATCCCGAGGTGCAAGCCTATCTGGAGTCCTTGTGGCAGGAAACCAAGCAGGTGTTGCTGACCGATCTGGCGGAGGGCGACAGGATTGAACGCGCCATGGCCGGCGCCTTGTCCGGGCTGGCCGCGCGTTTGGCGGACGATAGCCGTCTGGGGGATTTGGTCAACGCCTGGGCCGTGCGCGCCGTTCTTCGTCTGCTGGTGCCGAACCGCGCGCGGATTGGCGCTTTCATGGCCGGTGTCGTGCGCAACTGGGACTCGCGCACCCTGGTTGCCAAGATGGAATTGCAGTTCGGCCGCGATCTTCAATATATCCGCATCAATGGCACCTTGGTGGGGGGGCTGGCCGGCTTGCTGGTGCACGCGCTTTCGATGATGTTCGGTTAGGGGGGCGCTTTATCCCTGACTCTCGCGCAGGCTTTCGCGGAGGCGTGGTGTCATGAAATCGAGGAAGGCTTGGACACGCCGCGGTGCTCGCTCGCGGCCGATATACAGCGCATGGACCTCTTCGCGATCGACCATCGCGTCAGTCAGGACGGGACGCAGACGGTCATTTCGCAGATCATCGCGCACATGAAACTCGGCAAGGCGGGCAAGCCCAAGCCCGAGGACTGCGAGGTGACGCACGGTTTCCCCGTTGTTGGCGACGATCGAGCCATGCACCTCGCGGTTGACCAGACGGCCGCCGCTTTGGAGAGGCCACACGGCGGCAGCGCGCCGGAAGTTGAAGCCCAGGCAATCGTGATGCTCCAAATCGGCGACGGTTCTGGGCACGCCGCGTTCGGCCAAATAGACGGGCGCGCCGACTAATTGTCGCCGCACGTCGCCCAGATGGATCGCCAGCAAGCTGGAATCCGCCAATTTTCCGATCCGGAACGCTACGTCGACCTGTGCCGCGTAGAGATCGACGACGTCGTCGGTCATGGTCAGGTCAAGGTGAATGTCCGGATAGGTGCGGGTGAAGGCGGGGAGCAGCGGCAAGAGGCAATACCGTCCGAAGGGCACCGAGGCGTTCAGGCGAATCAGGCCGGTCGGCGCCCGCGCACCGCCAACGATTTCGGCATCGAGCGCATCGAGATCGCCCAGAATCGTTTCCGCCCGTTCACAGTAAAGTTCCCCTTCCGTCGTCAGGCGCAACCGTCTGGTCGAACGTTCGATCAATCGCACGCCCATGCGCGCTTCGATGCGACTGACCAGCTTGGCGGTCGACGACGGCGTCATTCCCACGACCCGGCCGGCTCCGCTGAAACTTAAGTTCTTGGCCACTTGCAGGAGGACTCTCATCTCCCAGGCGCGTTGATCGCTCATGCTCTTCATCTTGTCATTCAATGACAAAGTAATACGACTTTATGCTCTATTCCGCCAGTAGAGGTTAAGTGACACCATGATCTTCTTGTCGTTGCGCAGGGACATGTCGTTCCCGGTGACAATCCCTGAATCAGAAGGAATTCTTTATGGATCTGCAATTGAATGGCAAGACGGCCCTCGTCACCGGCTCGACCGCCGGGATCGGGCTGGAAATCGCTAGGCGGCTGGCCGTCGAAAAGGCCAACGTCATCATCTGTGGTCGCGCTCAAGCCAAGCTTGATAAAGCGGTCGAGGATATCCGCGCGTCGGGTGGTGGAATGGTTCGTGGTCTGCTGGCCGATCCGGCCTCGGGCGAAGGGGCCGCGGCCTTGGCCGCTGCGGTTCCCGATGTGGATATCCTGGTCAACAACCTGGGAATCTACGAGGCCAAACCATTCACCGAGATTTCCGATGACGATTGGCGGCGCTTCTTCGAGATAAACGTCCTCAGCGGCGTGCGGCTGGCGCGTCAGTATTTTCCGGGCATGCTCAAGCGCGATTGGGGGCGGATCGTCTTTGTTGCCAGCGAGTCCGCCATTATGGTGCCCACGGACATGATTCATTATGGCATGACCAAGACAGCGCAATTGGCGATTTCCCGCGGGTTGGCCGGATTGACCAAGGGAACTGGCGTGACGGTTAACGCTGTCCTGCCCGGCCCGACGCGCTCGGAAGGTATTGTCGATTTTCTCAAAAGCGTCGCCGCCGACCCCAATGCGCCGGCCGCGGAGATCGAGGCGGCCTTTTTCCAGAAGGACCGCCCGACCTCGCTGCTCCAGCGGATGATCGAGCCGGAAGAGATCGCCAATCTGGTGGCCTATGTGGCTAGTCCTCTCTCGGCGGCCACCAATGGAGCGGCTTTGCACGTCGAGGGAGGGCTCATCCCGACGATCATCTGAACCATTGAGGATGGCGACTGTCCGAGCCGGCAAATGGGGCGCACTTCGCATTCTTTCGTTTGCATCCGAACGCCGGATGGCGTTGATATCCCGTCGAGGCCTGAAACCGTCAATGTCATCGCGAAAGACACTCAATGCTTGATCTTGGACAAACCGCCGCCTTTCTGCTGGCGGCAGGATTGATCACCCTGGCTCCCGGCCCCGACAATATGATGGTGCTGGGACTGGGGTTGTCGCGCGGACGCCGGCAAGGCATGGTCTTCGGTCTGGGCTGTGCGCTGGGATGCCTCAGTCATACGGTGCTGGCGGCGGTGGGCTTGAGCGCGGCGATCGCGGCGTCCGTCACACTCTTCTCCACGCTGAAGATCTGCGGCGGGCTCTATCTGGCGTGGCTGGGTTTCAAGGCCATTCGCGGGCATGCCGGCCAGGCGGCGG
>DATNIV010000109.1:0-3680 GCA_035604255.1 Telmatospirillum sp.
AGATGGCGACGTGGATCGGAATTGGGGGCCAGCAGGCGAAAATAGACATCGTGCGATATCGCCTTGCCGATCGATAGCAACAGGCCGTCGGCCGAAGACATGGCGGCCGCCAACGCCCCGGCGGCGACCAGGGCAGCCACGACGAAGGGCATGCCGGCGATTTCCGGCGTGGCCAGAACGAGAGCGTCAGGGTCGATATGAAGCTGCGACAAGCTCAGGGGGCCGCCGTCGCCGCTGACCGCGGCCAGCCCAATGCGGCTCCACTGGCTGAGCCATGCGGTGTCGGCCGTGAGGCTGTGATCGGCGACCTGCTGGAGGATTTCCAATTTGGCGAAAACCGCATAGGCGGGCGCGGCGCTATAGAGCACAAAGATGAACAGCAGGCTCCAGGCCACGCTGATTCGGGCTTCGCGGACCGACGGTGTGGTGAAGAAACGGGATAGCACATGCGGCAAAGACGCGGTTCCCAACATCAGACAGAGGGCCACGCCGAAGAAATTGACGCCGTCCGTGATGCCGCTGGGCACCAGGAGGTCCGACGTTGTGCCCAATTGGCCGGCCAAGGCGCCGATGCGCTCGAGCGCCTGTCCATACATGATCTGCGGCAACGGAATGCCAGTGAGCTTGGTTGACAGGATGACGACGGGAAGCAAATAGGCCGCGATCACCACGATATATTGGGCGACCTGGGTCCAGATCAGGGCGCGCATGCCGCCTTTGATGGAGCAGAGCAGGATGCCGGCCAAACCAACGAAGACCGCGGCACGAAAGTCGATGCCGAGAAAGCGCGCCGCAATGATGCCGGTTCCGTAGAGTTGCGCCACCACATAGCTGAAGGAGGCTGAAATCAGGATGACGGTTCCGACGATCCGGGCGATGCCGCCGCCATAACGGGCGCTCAGGAAATCGGGAATGGTGAAATGGCCGAATTTCCGCAAGTAAGGCGCCAGGAGAACGGCGACCAGAACATAACCGCCGGTCCAGCCCAAAAGAAAGGCCAGGCCGTCATAGCCTGCGGCATAGATGGCGCCGGCCAGTCCAAGGAAGGACGCGACGCTCATCCAATCGGCCGCCGTCGCCATGCCGTTGTAGAGTGGAGGCATATGCTGACCGGCGACATCATCGTTGGCGAGAGGCGCGGTTCGGCCCAAAAATCCCATCGAGGCGTAAAAGGCCACGGTCAGAAGAATGAAGGCGATGCCGATAACGCGATCGGACACTCCGGCCCAACTTGCCAAGCCCAACCCCGTGGCGCAGAACAGGCAGCCGCCGAGATAGATGACGAAGACGCGGCCCATGTTCTGATTGAAGTCACCCTTGAGCATGAGAGGCCTCAATCTTCGGCAAGGTGAAAATCTTCGTCGATGCGGTTTTGGCGACGCGCGTACCAGAAAATCAGGATGACAAAGCCGATCAGAGACCCTTGCGCGGCCATGAAAAAGCCAAGCGGAAAGCCGAAAAGGACGATCTCATTCAGTCGATTGGCCAGAAGAGGAACCCCAAGTCCGAGACCGGCCCAGAAGACAAGCACGACACACATGAGCTGCGAGGTTTTCCGCCAATATTTTCGACCGATGTCGGGCGCTCGCGGGTCGTTGGCCATGCGTGCTCCTTGCCTGCTCTCAAGCGAGAACCAATCGGAACAGTCTGCGGTTGAAAGAGCGAAAATACAACGGGTCTTCATGGGATGGGGCGGTGGCCCCGACGGTCATGGACCAGGACGGCGGTGATCGGACGACACGCCAATTCGATATCTCCTCGCGTAAGGCAGGCGAGTGTGGTGAAAAATGTCGAGGATGCTGGTTGCTCCGAAGCCTCCCGATGAGCTACATCTCCTGCAAGATCCGACGTGTCCCATCGAAAATCGAGGGCTTGAAGCGAAAGCTCGCGGAGTCCTTAAGGAGAACCCATGGCGGCCTATCAGTACATCTATGTGATGAAGAACCTTACCAAGGCCTACCCCGGTGGCAAGGAGATCTTGAAAGGGCTTTATCTGTCTTTCCTGCCTGGGGCGAAGATTGGCGTGCTGGGCGCGAACGGCGCCGGCAAATCGACTCTGCTGAAGATCATGGCCGGGATCGACACGGAATATGGCGGCGAAGCCTGGGCGGCGGAAGGGGTCAAGGTCGGCTATCTGTCGCAGGAGCCGCAGCTCGACCCTTCCAAGGATGTTCTTGGCAATGTGATGGAGGGCGTCGGTGAAACCAAGGCGCTGCTCGATCGCTATGACGCCGTTGCGGCGCGCTTCGCCGAAGAGCTGTCCGACGACGAGATGAACGCTCTGATCACCGAGCAGGGCGAGCTTCAAGAAAAGATCGATCATCTCAATGCCTGGGACCTGCAGCGCAATGTCGAAATCGCCATGGACGCTTTGCGCTGTCCGTCCGGCGATGCCAGCGTCGAAAAACTGTCGGGCGGCGAGAAGCGTCGCGTGGCGCTCTGCCGGCTGCTGCTCAGTCATCCCGATATGCTGCTGCTCGACGAGCCGACCAACCATCTTGACGCCGAATCGGTGGCGTGGCTGGAGAAATTCCTCGAAAACTACACCGGTACCGTGGTGATCGTGACCCATGATCGCTACTTCCTCGACAATGTGACCGGTTGGATCCTGGAACTGGAGCGTGGTCACGGCATTCCCTATGAGGGGAACTATACCGGCTGGCTTGAGCAGAAGGGGCAACGCCTGGCCCAGGAGGAAAAGGAAGAAAGCTCGCGGCAACGCGAGATCAAGGAAGAGCTGGAGTGGGTGCGCGCCAGTCCGCGGGCGCGCCAGGCGAAGAACAAGGCCCGCATCACCGCCTTTGAAAATCTGGTCGCCGAGGCGAACGAGAAGCAGACCGGTAGCGCGCAGATCGTCATTCCCCCGGGGCCGCGATTGGGCAGTCTGGTTTTCGAAGCCGAACATCTCACGAAGGGATTCGGCGATCGTCTGCTGATCGACGATTTCAGCTTCCGCCTGCCGCCCGGCGGTATCGTCGGTATCATCGGCCCGAATGGTGCCGGCAAGACCACATTGTTTCGCATGGTGACCGGGCAAGAGGCCGCCGACACCGGAACCTTCAAGGTCGGCGAGACCGTGAAGCTCGGCTATGTCGATCAGTCGCGTGACAGCTTGTCACCCGACAAGACGGTGTGGGAGGAAATCTCCGGAGGGCATGAGGAAATCGAATTGGGCAAGCGCAAGATGCCCAGTCGTGCCTACGTCGCGCAATTCAACTTCAGAGGGTCCGACCAACAAAAGAAGGTCGGCCAATTGTCCGGTGGCGAACGCAACCGCGTGCATCTCGCCAAGATGCTGAAGCAAGGCGCCAACGTCATTCTCCTTGACGAACCGACCAACGACCTTGACGTCGATACCTTGCGGGCGCTTGAGGAATCTTTGGTCGAGTTTCCCGGTTGCGCTGTGGTCATCTCGCATGATCGTTGGTTCCTCGATCGCATCGCCACCCATATCATCGCTTTCGAGGGCGATAGCCAGCTGGTTTTCTTCGAGGGCAACTACGCCGATTACGAAGTCGACAAGCATCGCCGCCTGGGCGCCGAAGCCGATCAGCCGCATCGCATCAAATACAAGCCCTTGGTGCGGAACTAAGGAACGAAGCAGAAAACGCCGTCATTGCGAGGCGCGGAGCGACGCGGCAATCCAGAGGGGGCAAAACCGTGCCCTGGATTGCGTCGCT
>DATNIV010000110.1:0-5609 GCA_035604255.1 Telmatospirillum sp.
GCCGCCGGTGAAAATTTTTCCAATTGCAACACGTCGACACCAGCGCGGGCCAAATTCAGAGCCTCTTCGTGACTCGTCACCTCGGCCACCACTTTCTTTTCCGGACAGGCCGCCTTGAGACGTCTGATCGCCTCGGCCACATCCGAGCCAAGGAAGACGCGATGTTCCGGAAAAACCAACACACTATCCGAAAGCCCCAGTCGATGCGGCACACCGCCACCGGCAAACACAGCCTTCAACGATGGCGCCTTGGCGCCGGGAAAAGTCTTGCGGGTACAGGCGACGACCGCGCCCCCCCCCTTTTGGGCCGCCTCGACCATCGCGCGCACCGCCGTACTGATCCCCGAGGTCGCCTCGATCAGAGTCTGCGCGACTTTCCAGGCCGCCAACAACGCTTCAGCCGAACCATCGGCAGACAGGATTGGGGCACCGGCAGACAGGATATCGCCCGACCGACAAGCGGCGACGGCGTGTCCGCCCGCCCGTTCGATCAGGCGCACCGCCTCTTCGACGCAACAAACCGTCTGCGGCGTGCGCGCGACAAAATGCATATGTCCCGGACAGGCCCCGATGGCCAAGGCGGTCGTTGTCAGATCGCCATGCGGCAGGTCTTCGGCCAACAATTGATCGAGAAAGGCGTCAGGAAGTCGCAACATGCTTAAGACTCATCCCATTTTTTGAGAAATTAGCGAAGGGTCCGCCGCCGCTCGGCCTGCAACCGGCGGCGCAACCAAGGCTGAGGGCGGCTCCGCAATGTCCATTGCAATTGGGCCAAGGCTTCGTCGATCGACTTCCCGGCAAATTGCTCCATCGTATGCACGCCCTGGCGCACCAATCGCGCATGCGCCGCCGGCCCCACCGCACTGACGAAAACCAGATCACAGCCCTTGAGCGCGCGCATTTTGGCCACCAGTTTGTGTTCGTCGCCATCTTCGCACAAGGGACCGAAGTCTCGCAGCTTGAGATAATGGTAGCCCTCCGGTGAGACGTCATAAAACACCAGATGCCGGGCCCAGCCGAAGTGCGCATCGATACGGGTCAAGTCCTGAGTGGCAAAAGCGACCTTCATGTCTCTTGCTCTCCCAACTTTTGGGAAACCATCGCCGGCTCATGCTCGGCGATATCGCTACGGCTGATCGCCGCGCTCTTGATCAGGGCGAAGAGAGGCATCCCGACCGCCAAACCAAGATCGGCGCAAGCCTGCGCGCTGATCCGCGATTGCAGCGCGCACCCCAGATCAAGACCGACATCGACCTGTTCGTTGTCATGCCGGAGCGAGGAGACCCTTGCTGCGAAAATATTCTGCACCGACAACCCCGAGGGCTTCGTCAAGGCCAGCATCACGTCGCCGGCATCGATACGCACGCGCAATCGTCGGCCAGGTTCCGCCGTTATCAAAGGAACGCGAAGGACTCCCCCGGGAAAGGTCAGATGGGTGGTGCCATAGGCCGGATCATGGTCCGACACGGTGGCGATAATGACGCTGGCCAAGTCTTGCTCACCCGAAACCGCGGCAAAGCTGGGACGACTCATCACCTCTTCGACCGTCCCGCTATCGCGCGCCTTCCCGGCTTCCAGCAGCACCAAATGATCGGCGAGACGTAAGACCTCGTCGGTCGAATGACTGACGTAGAGGATCGGAACACCGAACTGTCCGGGGAGACGGGCGATGAAAGGCAGCAATTCCGCCTTGCGGGCGCCGTCCAACGACGCCAGCGGCTCGTCCATCAGCAACAGTCGCGGGCTGGTCAGCAAGGCCCGACCGATGGCCACGCGTTGCTTCTCGCCACCGGACAGCTTGCCTGGACGGCGATCCAGCAGCGGACCGATCCCCAACACCTCGATCACCGAATCGAAACGAATGCATCGTTCGGCGGCGGGCGTCCGCTCCATCCCATAGACCAGATTTCCCCGTACCGTGTAATGAGGAAATAAGCGACCGTCTTGAAACACATAGCCGATCCGGCGCCGAGCGGGCGGCAGATCGAGTCCCCGTTGGCTGTCGAACAGCACGCGGCCATCGACCGCCACGCGCCCCTCATTCGGACGAACCAATCCGGCCACCATATCGATGACCGACGTCTTGCCGGATCCCGAGCGCCCGAACAGCGCGGTCACCATCGCGCCGTCGCTTTGGAAGGCCAAATCGATCTGGAAATTACCGTTCATTTTTCGCAAGGCGACGTCCAGCATCGGGTCAGCCCCTCATCCGACGTTCGATACGACGCGCCAGAGCGTCCGAGGCGATCAGGGTGGCCAAGGCGATGACGACGGAAATCACACACAGGCGAAAGGCCGCCGCCTCGCCGCTGGGAACCTGGGTCAATCCGTACAACGCCAAAGGCAGGGTGCGCGTCTCGCCAGGAATGTTGGATACGAACGTTATGGTCGCCCCGAACTCGCTCAAACTCCGGGCAAATGCCAAAATCACGCCGGCCAGAACCCCCGGCAGGGCGAGCGGCAAAGTGATGGTGAAAAAGACCCGGACAGGACCCGCCCCCAAGGTTGCCGCCGCCGCCTCGACACCACGGTCGACGCTTTCCAACGACAGACGGATGGCCCGCACCATCAGCGGAAAGGCGATGACCGCCGAGGCCAGTGCCGCCCCCTTCCAGTTGAAGGCGAAGCTGATGCCCAGCGTGTCATAAAGCCATCCCCCGATGATCCCTTTGCGACCAAACGACACCAACAACGCGTAACCAACCACCACCGGCGGCAAGACAAGCGGCAAATGAATCAGGCCGTCGAACAAACTCTTGCCAAAAAACTGGCGGCGCGCCAGCAACCACGCGCACAAGATGCCGAAAGGCAAGCTGGTGGCGACGGCCCACACCGACACCAGGAGGCTCAGTCGCAGAGCCTCCACTTCCAGAGGGGTCAAGGTGAGCACAGCGCCAATCGCCCTATTTCACCGCAAAACCATATTTTTGAAAGATCGCCTTGGCTTCGGCTCCCTGCAGGAAGGCGAGGAACGCCTTGGCCTCCACCGTGTCCTTGTCCTTGATCAAAGCGACGGGATAAACCACGGGCGGATGACTGTCTTCGGGAAACACACCAACGACTTTGACTTTGTCGGTCACGGCGGCATCGGTGGCATAGACGATTCCAAAGGGCGTTTCCCCACGCTCGACAAACGCAAGGGCTGCACGCACCGAATCGGCCGGCGCCAATTTGTTTTGCACCTCGGCCCACACGCCCAGTTTCTCCAGCGCCGCCTGCGTATAGGCGCCAACGGGGACATGACTGGGATCGCCGACCGCCAGGCGTCCGTCGCCCAGCAGCTTGGCCAGCGGGAAACCGGGACCGATGTCAACCTTGGCCGTGCTGTCCTTGGGCGCCACCAGGACGACGCGATTGCCCAGCAGATTGGCCCTGGTGCCAGCGGCCAACAATCCCTTGTCGGCCAAATAGTCCATCCAGCGTTCATCCGCCGACAAGAACAGATTGGCGGGCGCGCCGCTTTCGATCTGCTTGGCCAAGGTGGAACTGGAGGCATAGGACGAAACGATCGGCTTGCCTCCGGCCGCAACGAACGCTTTGCCGATATCATTCAAGGCGTCGGTGGCGGAAGCGGCGGCAAACACCGTCACTTGGGCTTTTACCGGAGCGCTGATCAACAGCGGTAAAACGACGGCGAACAAGGCCGCGAGAACAGGTGGGAATCGGAAAGAGCGCATGACAACCCCTTAACACAACGTGGCCGGCACCCCGCTCGCGCTGAGCTGCACCGCAGGTGCCTATATTCAAGTGACCATAAGTGAACGTCAAGGGACAGAGCGCTTTGTCACCATTTTACCGGCATTTTCTTCCCCCCTATTGAACCGTGCCGATAACTCCCAATCTGTGGATTTGAGAACGAGAAGCTGCCGCAACTCCAGAAACAACATCCCGAAGCGACCGCAACAGGGAGAAAGGGTAAGGAGAGTGGCGGGCAAGTACGGCAGGCAAAGGGGGGAGGTACATGTCCCGGATCGTCGTTCCCGTGATTTCCGTTTTCTCGGCCACCGTCTTGGGTATCGGCCAAGCTCTGGCGGACCAGCCCGTCCCTTGGGGGATTTGGATGCAGGACGCGGCATCGCCGACAATGCATCAAATCGCTGCGCTGAACACCACCATCACCGCAATCATTCTGGCTGTCCTCGCCGTCGTGTTCGTTTTGCTCGGCTATATCTGCATCCGCTTTCGCGCGAGCCGAAACCCGACCCCGGCGAGATGGGCGCACAATACGTCGCTGGAGGTCGCGTGGACCCTTCTGCCGGTGTTGATTCTGGTGGCGATCGCCTTTCCCTCGTTCCGCCTGCTTTACGCCATGGACCGGGCGAAGGATGCCGACATGACCCTGAAGGTCACCGGACATCAATGGTACTGGTCCTATAATTATCCCGATCAGAATGTGTCCTTCGACGCCAATATGGTTCAGGACAGCGATCTAAAGCCCGGCGACCCCCGATTACTGGCCACCGACAACCACATCGTGCTGCCGGTCGACGTCACGGTGCGCATCCAGACGACGGCGGACGACGTCATCCATAGCTGGTCGATCCCGGCCCTCGGCGTAAAAATCGACGCCTTTCCCGGACGCCTCAACGAGACGTGGGTCAAAATCGATAAACCGGGGATCTACTTCGGCCAATGTTCCCAGCTTTGCGGAATCAATCACGGATTCATGCCGATCGAGATCGAGGCCGTCTCCAAGGATCAATTCGCCATCTGGCTCCAAAGCCAATCCAAGAAAGCCGCCGCAGCGGCCGGCACGGCTCGGATGGCCGACGCTACCGGCACAGTCAATCCAGATGCACAAGCCCTCGAGAGGAACGACGGACCATGACGGCAGACACCGGCAGCCACACCCTCCATGCGCATGAGGCTCCTTACGGATGGCGGCGCTGGGTCTATTCGACCAATCATAAGGATATCGGCACCCTCTATCTGATTTTCGCCGTGATCGCCGGGTTGATCGGCGGCGCCGCCTCTGTGGTCATCCGCATGCAATTGATGCATCCGGGCGGAACGATCTTCAATGGCGACTACCAGCAATACAATGTCTTCGTCACCGCCCATGCGGTGGTCATGGTGTTTTTCACCGTGATGCCGGCTCTGATCGGCGGATTCGGCAATTGGTTCGTGCCCTTGATGATCGGCGCGCCCGATATGGCCTTTCCACGCATGAACAACATCAGTTTCTGGCTGTTGGTTCCGGCTTTTGCCCTGTTGCTGCTGTCGGCGGCGACGGGAACCGGAGCGGGAACCGGCTGGACGCTCTATCCGCCGCTTTCCACCACCGGCCATCCCGGCTCGTCGGTCGATTATGCGATCCTGGCGCTGCATCTGGCCGGCATCTCGTCGATCCTGGGCGCCGTCAATTTCATCACCACCATCATCAATATGCGGGCGCCCGGCATGACCTTTCATCGCATGCCGCTGTTCGTCTGGGCCATGTTGGTCACGGCCTTCTTGTTGCTTCTCGCCGTGCCCGTGCTGGCCGGTGCCCTGACCATGCTGCTCACCGACCGCAATTTCGGCACAGCGTTCTTCGACCCGGCCGGCGGCGGCGATCCGCTGCTTTATCAGCATCTGTTCTGGTTTTTCGGCCACCCCGAAGTCTACAT
>DATNIV010000111.1:0-2964 GCA_035604255.1 Telmatospirillum sp.
CGAGGCGAAGTTTGCCCCCGAGGACGTGGCGGGGCTGTCCCTTTACAGCCTTCCCGACGCGGTGAGCCTCGATGACCGGCAAAGCAAGCAACTGGTTCTGTTTACCGCCTTAGGCGTGTCGGCGCATCGGGAATTGGCCGGCGATCCCCTTCCAGCGAATTTTGGCGCCCAACCGTTCGATCCGGCGCGAAATCGTGATCCGGCGTTCAATCGTCCCCAATCGGTATTGGTGCTGGATAACACGGCAGCCTCGGCGATCGCTTTGCCGCCAGGGGTGGTGCGGGTGTTCAAGCGCGACCGTGATGGCGTCTCCCAGTTGCTGGGCGAAGACAGGGTCGGCCAAAAGGCAAAAGGCGAGGCTTGGCGCATTGCGCTTGGCCGTGACGGCGACGTGGGGATTTCGCGGGTGCAAACATCCTTCGTTCCGGCGCGCGGCGCCGAGGGCACTTTCGAATCCGCCTGGCGTATTACGCTTTCCAATGCCAAAAAGCAGGCGGTCACGGTTCTGCTTCGGGAAAATATTCCGGCCGGTGCCAGGATTGTCGAGGAAAGCCTCGTTCATCAATCGATCGATGCGCTCAATGCCCAGTGGTCGATCACGATTCCGGCGGAAGGCGATGCCGTCTTGACCTATAAAGCGGCGCGGACGGGTGGGTGATCGCTTGACGCGGCGGCTCGGGCGGCATATGTGAGCCGTTTGATCGCTCACGCCTGTTTGCGGAATACTGAAATGGCTCATCTTCCCATCCTTGTCGCCCCTGATCCCCGCCTGAAGCTCAAGGCCAAGGCGGTCGAGGCCGTCGACGCCCCGTTGCGCCGTTTGATGGATGACATGCTGGAAACCATGTATGCCGCTCCGGGCATCGGGTTGGCCGCCCCGCAAGTCGGGGTCTCCAAACGGCTTTTGGTGATCGACTTGGCCAAGGATGATGAGCCGAAAGCGCCGCTTTGCATGGTCAATCCCGAATTGACCTGGGTCTCGGACGAGGAAAATACCTACGAGGAAGGCTGCTTGTCGGTGCCGGAGCATTACGCCGATGTGGTGCGTCCAGCCCGTGTCCGCGTGCGTTTTGTCGATCGCAACAATGAAAAGCGCGAGATCGACGCGGATGGCTTGTTGGCGACGGTCATTCAACATGAAATGGATCATTTGGACGGTGTCTTGTTTGTCGATCATTTGACCAGTCTCAAACGCAACATGATCCTTCGGAAATTGGTCAAAGCCCGCAAAACTGCGGGGAGCGATGCGCTTTGAGTCTTGATGTCGTCTTCATGGGAACTCCGGATTTTTCGGTTCCCATTCTGTCGGCGTTGATCGACGCCGGTCATCGGGTGCGGTGCGTCTACTCTCAACCCCCCAGGCCGGCCGGCCGCGGTCAGCAGGAGCGGCTCTCGCCGGTGCATGCGT
The DNA here is from genome assembly GCA_035604255.1 of Telmatospirillum sp. Lineage (GTDB taxonomy): Bacteria > Pseudomonadota > Alphaproteobacteria > Rhodospirillales > Magnetospirillaceae > Telmatospirillum. The sequence goes on from DATNIV010000111.1 coordinate 1,409, forward strand.
TCGCGGAAGGCAAGGGCATTGCCGTGCGGACGCCCAAATCCCTGCGGGATGCGGCCGCCCAGGCGGCGTTTGCCGAACTTGGCGCCGATGTCGGCGTGGTCGCGGCCTATGGGTTGATTTTGCCGAAGGTCATTCTCGAAGCGCCGCGGTTGGGATGTCTCAATGTGCATGCCTCGCTGCTGCCGCGCTGGCGCGGCGCGGCCCCGATTCAGCGCGCGATTCTGGCTGGCGATGGCGTGAGCGGTGTCACCATCATGCAGATGGATGAAGGTCTGGATACCGGCGCCATGCTGCTGGCGGATCGGTTGCCGATCACCGCTTCGACCGATGCGGCGTCTCTGCATGACGGATTGTCGGCACTGGGGGCGCGATTGATCGTCGCGGCGCTGGCAACGCTGGAAACAGGCGGTCTCACGGCGACGGCGCAACCGGCCGAGGGCGTGACTTATGCCGCCAAACTGGCGAAGGACGAGGGGCGTTTGGACTGGACCCGTCCGGCTGTCCAATTGGAACGGGCCATTCGAGCCTTCACGCCCTGGCCGGGAGCCTGGTTCGATCATGCGGGCGAGCGTTTCAAGGTCTTGGCGGCGACGGTCGTCGAGGGTACCGGCACGCCGGGAACGCTGCTCGACGCCCGATTATCGGTCGCCTGCGGCGAGGGCGCATTGCGCCTGCTGAAGATCCAGCGATCGGGCAAGGGCCCGCTTGACGCCGATGCCTTCTTACGCGGTTACCCGATGGCCACGGGGACGCGGATTTCCGGCTCATGCCCCGATACAAACTGACCATCGAATATGATGGAACCGGCTTGGTTGGCTGGCAACGTCAGGACTGCGGTCTTTCGGTTCAATGTCTTTTGGAAGCGGCGACCCGGCGGTTGTCCGGGGACGACGTTTCTCTGGCCGCGGCTGGCCGGACGGATGCCGGCGTTCATGCCACCGGTCAAGTGGTGCATGTCGATCTCGCCAGGGACTTTCGTCCCGATCAGGTGCGCGCCGGCGTGAATTTCTGGCTGCGCGCCGAGAACGCGCCCGTTGTCGTGTTGGCGGCCGAAGCCGTCGGTGACGATTTTCACGCACGCTTTTCGGCGATCGGGCGGCGTTATCTTTATCGGATGATCGATCGGGCGTCGCCACCCATCCTTGACCGTCATCGGGTTCTTTGGGTCCGTCGCCACTTGGATGTGACGGCCATGCATCAGGCGGCGCAGATCCTGATCGGGCGCCACGACTTTTCCACCTTTCGGGCCGCCGCATGCCAATCGGCATCCCCGGTGAAAACCCTCGATCGCCTGGACGTGAGCCGTGTGGGCGACGAGGTTCAGATTGTTGCCTGGGCTCGGTCTTTTCTGCACCACCAAGTGCGCAATATGGTGGGAACGCTTCGGCTGGTCGGTGAAGGAAAATGGAGCGACGCCGACGTCGCAAGCGCTTTGGCGGCCTGTGATCGGCGCAAAGGCGGCCCAACGGCGGCCGCGCAAGGTCTCTATTTGACGGCGGTGATTTATCCCCCGGATGACGCAGACTCTCTGTGATTTCCCCCCTTTCGAACGGGCA
>DATNIV010000112.1:0-2360 GCA_035604255.1 Telmatospirillum sp.
TTGGCCGCTCCCATGCACGATCTTGGAAAAATTGGCATTTCGGACGCGCTGCTGAATAAGCCTGGCGCCTTTACCCCGGAGGAACGCGCCATCATGTGTCAGCATGCCGCGATGGGGCATGATCTGCTGAAGAAAGCGCAGCAACCAGCGTTGCGTGCCGCTGCCGTGATCGCGTTGCAGCACCACGAATGGTGGAATGGCGCCGGTTATCCGCAAGGGTTGGCAGGGGAGAATATTCATATTTTCGGCGCCGTGACCGCTTTGGCCGATGTCTTCGATGCCCTGGCGCATCCGCGTTGCTATAAGCCGGCCTGGCCGATGGATCGTGTCATCGACCATATTCGAAGCAACCGCGGCAAGCAGTTTTCCCCCCGTTTGGTCGATGCCTTCCTGGCCCATGTCGATGACTTTGTCGCTATTCAGGACGCCAATCCGGACTGAGAGCCGTGCTTGTCTTTCGTGCCGAAAGACACATGTTCTGGGCTCAGGTCCGACCGGTGTCGATTGCGCTTCGCAGAATCGCTTGTCGCGACTAGTATGCCGCCCTTCCGTGCGCCTTCTTGAACAATGGGACGGCTTTTCGCGGTCGGTGACGCGTTATCTTGCAGGCAGGGAACGAGGATGCTGCTGGTAATCGATTCGGGTAATACCAATATCGTCTTTGCATTGTATGACGGAGACCGGGTTCGGGGGGAATGGCGGTCTTCGACCGACCCTGAACGCACGGCCGATGAGTTCGGCGTCTGGTTGACTCAGCTTCTATCCATGGAAGGGATCGACCGGCGGCAAGTCAATGCCTGTATCATCGCCTCGGTGGTGCCGGCGATGGTCTTTTCGTTGAAGCAACTGTGCCGGCGCTATTTCGGTTGCGAGGCTCTGGTGGTCGGCGACGAGGGGGTTAATCTCGGCATTCAGGTGCTGGTCGATCGTCCGGAAGAGGTAGGCGCGGACCGCTTGGTCAATTCGGTGGCTGCCCACCAGGCTTATGAAGGGCCGTTGATCGTCATCGATTTTGGTACGGCGACGACCTTCGATGTGGTCGACGCGGACGGAAACTACCGTGGCGGCGTGATTTCGCCCGGCATCAATCTATCGCTGCAGGCGCTGCACATGGCTGCCGCAAAGCTTCCCCGTGTGGCGATCGGGCGTCCCAAAAGCGTTATCGGCAAGGCCACCGTGCCGGCCATGCGTTCGGGTATCTATTGGGGGTATGTCGGTTTGATCAATGGGTTGGTCGGACGTATCCAAAAGGAATTCGGTGCGCCGATGACGGTGGTGGCGACAGGCGGGCTGGCGCCTTTGTTCGCCGAGGCCACCGACGTCATCCAACATCTTGACTTCGATCTGACCCTCCGGGGTCTCTTACAGATATATCGGTTGAATCGTCCCTCATGAGCACACAGAAAAATGACGAACTGGTCTTCCTTCCCCTCGGGGGAACGGGGGAGATCGGTATGAATCTCAATCTTTACGGTTGCCATGGAAAATGGCTGATTGTCGATCTGGGGGTCTCGTTCGGTGACGACAGCATGCCTGGCGTCGAGGTCTTCATGCCCGACCCCACATTTATCGCCGAACGGCATCACGATCTTCTCGGCATCGTTCTGACCCATGCGCATGAGGACCACCTCGGCGCCGTCGCCCATCTGTGGCCGCGCCTGCGGTGTCCGGTTTACGCCTCGCCGTTTGCCGCGTCGCTGTTGCGGACCAAATTGGTCGAAGCCAATTTGGAAGGCGAGGTGGAGGTGCATGTGGTTCCGCAAGGGGGACGCATTCAACTGGGGCCCTTCGGCATCGAGTTTATCCGGCAAACCCATTCGATTCCCGAACCCAATTCGCTGGCCATCGATACGCCGTTCGGCCGTGTGCTGCATACCGGCGATTGGAAATTCGATCCCAAGCCGCTGATCGCCGAACCCGCCGATATTGCGCGCCTCGAAGCCCTTGGGGACGAGGGCGTTCTGGCGGTGATCGGCGATTCCACCAATGTCTTCAAGCAAGGCGCCGCCGGGTCCGAATCAGAGGTCCGCGAGAGCCTGATGGAGTTGTTCGGCCGGTTTCAGCGGCGCATCGCCGTGGCCTGCTTCGCCACCAATGTGGCCCGGCTCGAATCCATTGCGGTGGCCGCCGCCGCGCATGACCGGCATGTCGCCTTGGTCGGACGCTCTTTGTGGCGAATCGACAAGGCCGCGCGCGAGAATGGCTATCTCGCCGATCTGCAGCCATTCCTGTCCGAGCATGACGCCGCTTTCCTTCCCGAGGACAAGGTTCTCTACGTTTGTACCGGAAGTCAGGGCGAGCCTCGCGCCGCCCTGGCGCGCATCGCCAATGATTCCCATCCCCATGTGACGCTGAGTGGC
>DATNIV010000113.1:0-4792 GCA_035604255.1 Telmatospirillum sp.
CTGCGTTGCTCCAAATGCTTTGGGAGCGGAATGGAATTCTACCGCAAAGGTTGATTTTTATAGAAATAATTCACCGTATGGTTCCGTACATTAAGGAAAACCGCTTCGTCGTCACCGTCTTCGACCGCGACACGGACCGAGGAAGAAGCATCGTTAGCGTCGAGATGAGCTTCGGCTTTATGGAGGAGCCAAACGTTGAGTTATTGCTGGAAGATATGGCAAGACACCACGATATAGATCTTCCACTGGATAGGCGGCAGTGGATTGTTCACGTTTCACACGAAAATATACTTCCATCACGCAGAATACAATTTTTCTCATTACTTCGGTTTAAGCTTTTTATTTTTTTACGCAGCATATCAATACATGCATATCATTATTATGGACTCGGCGATCAGGTGCAGCTTTCCGCTGAGATCATTCCCGTAAGGGTGAAATAGCTGCTTTGGTTCGCCGGGTTGCAGATCGTGCTCCACACGGACTTTCGTGTTTGTCACCAGCAGTCTCCCAACTCCGTCAATGCCAGGCAACACCAGTAGCTGGCGCCGAGGCAGAGGATGTCGTCGTTGAAATCGTAAAGCGGTGTGTGCAGGTCGTGGACCGATCCGTCGGCATTCATGCCGTTGCCGATGAGGATGAAGGCGCCGGGCCGTTCGGCCAGCATGAACGAGAAATCTTCACCGCCGGTGTTGGGACGCTCATTCACATCGACCCTGTCCGGACCGACGACGGCCGCCGCGGCGCGGGCGGCGATCAAAGTTTGCGCCTCGGCATTGACCAGCGGCGGATAGCGGCGATGGTAATCGACCACAGCCGCGCAGTGGCTGGCGGCGGCCAGCGCCGTGGCGACTTCTTCCAGACGTCGTTCCAGAAGGTCGCGGACGTCACTTGAGAAGCATCGCGCCGCTCATCGCCTGCAGGCAGGACAGGACCGCGATCATCGACAGAAGCGCTTGGGGCGATCCCAGTTGGGTAATGAAGATGAAACAGGGGTAAGCCGCCAACACGAATAGCGCCCGTGGCAGGATCATCAGCAGGCGCCCATCATTCGGGCGTGGCGCCCTTTCCGGCGATTTCGCCGGCGAGTTCCGCGACGACATTTCTGAAGGCGGCGGCGGCCGGCGATGTCGCCAGTCTCTTGGACCAGATGAGACCGAGCGGTTTCAGTGGAAGATCCAAGGGCAACGCCGTCTTTCGAACCGATATCTGTTTTTGCCAACTCTCTACCAACGAAGCCGGCACCAGAGCGCAGAGAGGCATCTCCTTCATGAGGGCATAGATGAAATGCATGGAACGGGTTTCAACAAGGCGTTCCGGATAGGGCAGATTGTGGTTGGCGACGAAGGCCGCGAAGGCATCGGTGACCGGCGTGCCGGCTGGCGGCAGGCACCAGAGCAGATCCAGCGCCTGCCTCCAATCCGTCAGGTCTTCGCCTCCCTCGATATGACGGGAGGTCACGGCGACGTAACAATCGTTCAGGAGAGGCAACCCCTCAAGATCCAGAGACAGCATTTCCGGGATCATCCGGCCGACGACGAGGTCGAATTTGCCCGCTCTGAGGTCAACCAACAGATTGGCCAAAACACCGTCGATCATCTGAACCCGTGCCCGCGGATGGCGTATCTTGAAGCGAGCGATGGCTTTGGCCTCGACTTCGCTCACCGCCTTGGAGACGGCCGCCGGTGAAACGCCTAATGCCGCCGCCGCCGCCGAGATTCCCTTGTGCCGCTCGATCGCGGCAATGATGCGCAAGTGGCGGAGCTTGATGTGGTCGTCATAGGTATGACGCTGCCGGTGGATATCGCTCATCAACAAACGCTCACTTTCAGTCAACAAGGGACAGCGGTTGTCATTTTGGCGAAATCCCTCGTGGGAGAAGTTAGGTGAGGGGGGCTGCCACCGCAAGCGGGAGTGGAACATAGCTGCTCCCTCGGCTTTCGGTCTTGGCGCGTGTTTTCTTCAGGACACGCAAGAAAAAGAGCGGTTCCGACTGGCCCAGGAACCGCTCTTTATGATGTGGTGAAAAAAGGGCGGCAAAAGAGTGTTTTCCCCTTTTGCCGTTATTTTTTTGTTATTGATATTTCTTCATGATTTCGGCCAATTTTCCGCTGCTCCGCAGTTTGGCGACGCCGTCGGTGATTGCCTTGGCATCATCTTCGGGGAAATTCTTATCGCCGGCGATGAAGATTTGCGGGGTTTCGCCGAGCAAGGGGCCTTGCTGCAACTTGGTCGAATCGCCACCGGTTTTGGCAAACAGATAGCGCTGAACATATTCCGCTCCGGCCCAGGCGTCGACGCGCCCGGCGGCGAGCATCTTGGCGATCAGTTCGTCGTTCTGCACGGGTTCGATATGGGAAAATCCATTTTGTTTGAGCCAACCCTCGAAAGACGATCCGCGCATGATGGCGACATTCAGGTTCTTCGCTTCATCCAGGGTCTTGATCGGCGCGGCGCGGCCCACCGAGAACAACCGGCCAGGATTGTCGAAAAGGTTGGCGATCCATTTGAAGTTGGCTTCGCGTTCCGGCGTGCGGGTCAGCGGAATGATGGCGACGCCTTGCGTCTCATGCACCGCGACTAGGGCGCGGGCCCATGGTTGGGAAAAGTCGAATTTGAAACTCGGTCCGCCATCCGCCGTCACGGCATTGAGGATATCCACGGCCATGCCGGTCGCTTTTCCGTCAACCATGCCGCTTTGCGGCATCGACTCATTGGCAAGAACCGTGATCTCGCGGGCATTCGCCGTCGTGCAGGATAGGAAAACGAGCGCAGAAACCACCAAGCTCGATATCTTCATAGTTTTCGTCCCCTTCATCTATTTGTTTTGGTTTTTTCACTGTTCAACCGTCAAGACGCGCGGATCGAGCTCAGGAAGGTCTGGATCTTGGCGTTGAGGGTGTTGAAACGATTGTTCACGTCGCCGGTGGCGTTCAGCACGATCTGGGCCGATTTGCCGGACTGTTCGGCGGTCACGGCCACCTTGGCGACGCCGGTGCTGAGTTCCGACGTCGAATTGGCGGCATAATTGATGGCCCGGTTGATTTCCTCGGTGGCGGCGTTCTGTTCTTCGACCGCCGAGGCGATCGAGGAGGTCGCCGAGGAAAGCTCGGAGATCACCCGGGCGATGGCGTCGATATCCGAGGCGGCCGCCGAGGTTGAGCCCTGGATCGCGGTGATTTGCGCGGTGATCTCGTCGGTCGCCTTGGCCGTCTGATTGGACAAGGTCTTCACCTCATTGGCGACCACGGCGAAGCCCTTGCCGGCTTCGCCGGCCCGCGCCGCCTCGATGGTGGCGTTCAAGGCCAAGAGGCTGGTCTGCGAGGCGATGCCGGAAATCAGCGAGACGAAATCGCCGATCCGTTCGGACGCCGCCACCAAGCCGGCAATGCCCTGCACGGCCTGCTGAACGCGGCCGGTGGATTCGGTGGACACCCGGATGGCCAGATTGACCTGGCTGCTGATTTCGCGGATCGACGCCGCCAATTGCTCGACGGCCGAGGACACGCTTTGCACATTTTCCGAGACCTGATTGGCGCTCAAGGACACGCCGGTGCTGAGATCGGAATTGGTGCTGGCCGCCACGGCCATTTGTTCGGCCGCCTTGGCCATGCTTTGCACCACGGCGCAAGAGGCGTCGAGATCTTCCTTGACCCCTTTGTCCAGGCTATCGGCGATCGTCATCAAGCCGGCGCGGCGGTCGATCTCCGCCTGCTTCTTCATATTTTCCTGTTCGGCTTGCAGACGCCGGTTCTCGGCCGCATTTTCCTTGAAGGTCAGCACCGCCGCCGCCATCTGGCCGATTTCGTCGGTCCGCTCGGTGCCGGCCACCTCGGTTTCGAGGTTGCCGTCGGCCAACCGCAACATGGCGCCCTGCAGCTTTTGCAAGGGGTTGAGAATGGTGTTCAAAATCCACCACACCACGCCCAAGACCAAAATCAGCATGATGCCGTTCCAGGTCAGCGTGCTGATGACGCTGGTGCGGAAAGCGGCGCTCAATCCCTTGTGCGACAGCCGCAATTCCAGCGTGCCGACCGATTTGCCTTGCCGCTCGATCGCTCCGGTGGCGGTGATGTCATCCGGCGCGGCTTGCGCTTTGCCATATTCGGCGCTGACTTTGCCATTGGTATCGAGGACTTTGGCGGCGACGAAGTCCGGATCGCGTTCCAGTCCCTTCAGCAGGGATTTGACCTGATCGTCGTCCATGCTCCAAATCGGGTCGGCCAGGGCCGAGGCCTGCAGTTCCGCCAGAAGCCGGGCGCGCGTCTGGATCAGCGCTTCGCGCTCGCTTTCTCCCAATTTGATCTGAAAGATGCCGGCCGCGGCGAAGATGGCCACCATCAGAAGACCAAGCCGTAAAATGCTGCCGGCCTTCAAGCTTTTTTGCCGCCCCTGCTGGGCTGTCGAACGCATGTCTTCCTCGCTTTCTTGGTCGTCACGTTCCAGAGAAGGCAGGTGGTTCTCACCACCAAATCCTCTTGATTTTGTAATTTTCTAACGGGAACTCTTGTTTTTTAAAATTCGTAGATTCCATGGGACCGCCGCCGCAGGTACCGCCACATTCTAACAGCGATGCTATCTTGAATAAAATTCAAAATTAGAACGCAATTCTACATTTGAAGGGGCTGTGACGATTTTTGGCGCAGTTTTCCCCAGTAGTATGCCATCTCTCTTGGTTTGATGCCATCGCTCGTCTCCGAGAGATAATGATCGATCATGGCGTGCAATAGTTGAGTGTTAATTTGTATAATATAACAATTTTGGTTTATTGACGATATGTGAGGGGATGATGGAG